>NZ_PVWS01000015.1:0-87935 GCF_004126395.1 Roseovarius sp. A46
ACGCGACGCGACATTGGACATGCCGCGGCTGATCCTGCCGTCGTTGCAGGTCAACATGCGCGCGGGCGCGGTGCCCAAGGACCGCGACGGCAACCCGATGCTGAAAGTGCCGGTGAACCGGCTCTGAACGCGCTTTCCTGCTGATTTCCCGGTCCGGATCGGCTAGGACCGGGAAAAGCCCCAAGCGATCACCGAGAGCCGATGGACCCCAGCTACCTGACTACCAAGGAAGTCGCCGACCTGCTGCGCGTCCGCGAACGCAAGGTCTATGACATGGTCGCGGCGGGCGAGATCCCGCATCGCAAGGTCACCGGCAAGCTGCTGTTTCCACAATCCGAGATTACCGCCTGGATCGAGGGCGAGGGCGCGCTGCAACCGCCCGCGCGCCCCGGCGTGGTCACCGGCTCGCACGATCCGCTGCTCGACTGGGCGCTGCGCGAGAGCGGATCGGCGCTGGCGACGCTGTGGAACGGCAGCATGGGCGGGCTCGACGCCTGGTGCCGGGGTGAGGCGGCAGTGGCGGGGCTGCACATCCCCGGCGAGGAAGACTGGAACATCACGGCGCTGGAGGCGCGGGGGATACGCGACGCGGTGCTTATCGGATGGGCCACGCGGGTGCGCGGCCTGATCCTGGCGCCGCAGGTGGCCGACATGGTGCGGGATTTCGCCGACCTGCGCGGGCGGCGGGTGATCCTGCGGCAGGAGGGGGCAGGCACCACGGCGCTTTTCGCACGGCTGATGGCCGAGGCGGGGCTGACACCCACGGACCTCACGACCGCTGCCAGCCCCGCCCACACCGAGAGCGAGGCGGCGGCGGCGGTGGCCGCCGGCGAGGCCGAGGCAACGCTCGGGATCGAGGCGATGGCGCGGCAGTTCCGGCTGGTGTTCCGCCCACTGCTGCGCGAGCGGTTCGACCTGCTCATTGACCGGCGCGCCTATTTCACAGAGCCGGTGCAAAGCCTCGTGAGCTTCATGCGCTCCGAGGTGATCGCCGCCAAGGCAACGGCGCTGGGCGGCTACGAGACCGCTGGCATGGGCACGGTGCGGTGGTTGTCGCCGTAATGTGACCACAGGCTTGACCGGGGGCCGATCGCCCCGTAGCGTTTTAATGGTCGGCCCGGTATTTCGGGTCATTGGATTTCGTGATTATGGGCATTCGCGCACGCATCGCGGGCATGGCAAAGGGCAGGGTCGCCCCGGCCCTCTTGGTGCTGCTTCTGGGCGTGCGCGTCGCCACCGCCGCCGCCCTAGAGTGCCAGCACGAGCTTGCCGATGCAGCCCGCGCCGCGGAGCGCGCTCAGGAGGCGCGTCTGGCAGAGGTGATCGCGCTGGGCGGCGCGCTCTGCCTGTATGCTGTCGGTGCGCCGTCGGACACGGCAGAGCAGGAGGACGAACCGCACCTGAACGCGCCCTGCCCCTTCTTCAAGTCGCCCGTCACGCTGACCGATACGGGACCAGACCCGGCGGCGCGGATCGTCGCCTTCTCGCGTCTCGCGCCGCTCTCCGACGCGGGCTGCCCAGAGGCGCAGGCCCCTGTCGCCGCCTACAACGCCCGCGCCCCACCGCCGCTGGCCCGGGGATAACCGGCATGTGCGCCTGACGGGCCTTCCCGTGCGGTGTGTCGTTCTCCTTCGGCGTGCTGCATCTCCAGCGGGACATCCCGTGCGGCAAGCGTCTGCACCCCGGTTTCGGCCCCGCCGCCCTCTCCAGCGGGCAGGCGGGGCAATCACCGAAACCCGGGATGCGCGGCCCTGACGGCCCATGCCCGCCCCCGCTGCGCCCCTGGCAGAGATTGAACCCAAGCGTTTTCCATCAGAGTTTTCGAGGCACGGATACGGTCACGGGGCGCTCTTGCCACCTCTTGCCGCCGTGCCTGCCTCGCGTGACGAGGCTTGCCGTCTAGCTGTCACTCCGCCGCGCCGAGGCCGGTCAATCCGTTCCGCGCGGGCGGTCGCTGCCCCCGATTTCCAGAGAGAAGGGCCGCGGCAGCGCCGGTTGGCCAAGCCGGGCGCGATAGACCGGCAGGCTCTCGGCCACGCGCATGACGTAGTTGCGCGTCTCGCGAAAGGGCAGATGCTCGATCCAGTCGATCACCGCCTCGGGGGCCATGCGCCGCGGATCGCCATAGGTCTCTAGCCAGTCCGTCACGCGCGACGGCCCGGCATTGTAGGCGGCGGCGACAAGCAGCGGATTGCCCTCGTACCGCCCCCGCAACTGCGCCAGATAGGCGGCACCGAGCCGCACGTTGTGGCGCCAGTCCGTCACCAGCCGCGCGGCATCCGTGTCGAGCCCGCTGTCGCTGGCCATCTCGCGCGCCGTGGCGGGCATGAGCTGCATCAGCCCGCGTGCGCCCGCGCCGCTCATCACCACGGGATTGAACTCGCTCTCGCGCCGGGCGATGGCGAGCGCCCATTCCATCGGCACGGGCAGGTCCATGTCCGTGAGGGGATGGAGCGGGTAGTAGATGGCGGGCAGGACGATGCCGCGTTCGGCCGCCGCCTTGCCGAGCATGACTTGCAGGTAGGGCGTTCCGATTTCTTCGAGCATCGCGCCCATGCGGGCAAGGCCCTGCCGGTCTTGCGTCTCCGAGAGGTGCAGCAGGAATTGCCGGGCCAGCCACGTCTCGTCCATGTCGAGCGCCAGCGTGACGATCTCGTGCAGGTCGGTGCGCGCGAAATCCGCCTCGCGCCATGGTGGGACGGTCCCGGCGCCCAAGACCCGTTCGGCGATGTCGCGCTCGATCCGTTCCGCCGCGAGCAGCCCGTAAAAGCTGGTCGGGTGATCCGCCCCTCCGGCATAGGCCGCGCGCGCCGCCTCGGCGTCACCGCCGGCCTCGACCGCCCGGCCGAGCCAATAACCCGCACGCCCCAGCGAAATCGGTGTGCTGACGGCGCTGCGAAAACGCTGGAAATGATCGCGCGCGAGGTCGGGCTCACCCAGATGGATGAGCGCGATATAGCCTGCGAGCCATTCGAGGTCGGCGTAATTCGCACCCTCGTCAAGCTGGTGCAGCGCCGCGATCTCGTAGGCGCGCGCCGCTTCGCCGTCCCGCATCGCCTGGCGAGCCAGCGCGCGGCGCCAGCCGGCCCAGCGCTCGGGCACGCCAAGCCCGCCCCTGATCCGGCTCTGGCGCAACAGCACGGCGATGGCGTCCTCGGCGGAACGCGCGAGGTAATGCTCGAACAGTGCGAAGGCGATGCCGGGGTCGCGGGCCGCGGTCGCGCTCACGCCATCGGGGCCAGACTCGGCCACGCGCGCCCGTGTCTCGGCTCGCTCGCGCGTGGCGTCGCTCACCAACGGCAGCGTCAGGGCGGCGTCGTCGAGCCCGCGCCACAGCGCCATGTCAAGCCGTGCCTCGTGATGGGGGGCCAGCAGCGCGCCGAATTCGCGCAGGAAATCGGCGTGCTCGGCAGCGGTGAGATCGAGCGTCCGCCATGCCATCACGATTCCGGCCTCGGCCTCACCCTGCCGCCCACGCGCCAGCCGCGCGCGGGCGGCAGAGAGCGCGCCGGTGCCCGTCTGCGGCACGTACCCGTCGTAGAAGGCGAGCACCGCGTCAAAATCCGCGCCGGCCATCGCCGCCTCGCTGTTGCGGCGCAACAGGTCAAGGCCGGGCCAGTGGTCATTGCGCCTCAGAAAGCTCAGGATCTCGTAGGGCGCGCCCAGTCCCGCGCGCAGCCGGTACCATTCGACGAGATCGGCCGCTGCCGGGCCGTCGCGCACCGCGAGCCGTGCCGCCACCTCCCAGCGGCCCGCACCCATGGCCTCAAGCGCGCTGGCCAGCGGACGCGGCGCAATGCGCGGCACGTCGGAGGCCGCAGACGCCGCACCGAGGGGCATTGCACAGATCAAAACCATCGCCAGAAGCCGCAACATCCCTTGCCTTTTGCGCGCTGAATCAGGATAGACGTCCCCAGCCTAGGCGGCGCGGTCCGCGCGGTCCACTCACGAGTGGAGGACCGGTCGCCGCCCGAGACCACAAGGAGCGCGTGATGTTCAAAGGATCCTTCCCTGCCCTCGTTACACCGTTCAGGAACGGCGAGGTGGATTACGAGACGCTTCGGACTCTCGTGGAATGGCACATCGGCGAGGGCAGCCGCGGGCTCGTCCCCGTAGGCACCACGGGCGAGAGCCCGACGCTTACCCACGAAGAGCACGAGCGTGTAATCGACGAGGTGGTGCGCGCCGCCGCCGGGCGCGTCCCGGTGATCGCGGGGGCGGGCTCTAACAACACGATCGAGGCGATCCGCTTCATGCGCCATGCCGAAACGGTGGGCGCGGATGCCGCGCTGGTCGTGACACCCTATTACAACAAGCCCACGCAGGCGGGGCTGATCGCGCATTTCACCGCACTGCACGATTGCTGCGAACTGCCGATCATCATCTACAACATTCCCGGCCGGTCGGTGGTGGACATGCTCCCCGAGACGATGGGCAAGCTGGCACAGCTTCCGCGTATCATCGGCGTCAAGGACGCCACCGGCGATCTTGCCCGCGTCAGCACGCAGCGCATCGCCTGCGGTAAGGATTTCATCCAGATCTCGGGCGAGGACGCCACCGCCCACGGATTCAACGCGCAGGGCGGTCAGGGTGTCATCTCGGTCACCGCCAATGTCGCGCCCAAACTGGTAGCGCAGGTGCAGGAGGCGACGCTGGCGGGGGACTATGCCACCGCGCTCGAATTGCAGGATCGGCTGATGCCGCTGCACCGGGCGATCTTTGTCGAGCCGGGGCTGGTGGGCGTCAAGTACGCGATGTCGCGGCTGGGGCTGTGCAGCGACGAGGTACGCCTGCCGCTCGTGGGCCTGAGCGATCCGACCAAAGCGCTGGTCGAGGAGGGCTTGCGCCACGCCGGGCTCATCAACTGAGCAGGGATCGCGGGGCCAGGCCTGGGGTGCGTTCAGGCGCATTCACGCGCCCTGCCCCCGGACAGCCGATCTTGCACATTCACCGATCGCAAGACGCAAGTCGGCGCCGGCTCCGGGTCGCGATGCCCGCCTTGTCGATCTCCTCTGCCTGTATCAGGCCATCGTAGCGGCGGGCCGAATCGCGCCTGTCTCGATGCCGCGCCAGTTGATGATCGGCGCGTTGCGCACCTTGCACGCCGCCGGATGCTGGGGGTCGAGCACCCCCAACCGCACGAGAATCGAGGCGATGGCACATTCCGCGCCGCGCGTGCCGCCGTCGGCGATCTTTAGCGCGACGCCGAGGCCCCGCCGCGGAAGGATCGCGATATAGAACGCCTCCGCCCCGGTCTTGAGCGCCACCGGCTCCGAGCAGGCACGCATCAACTCGGTGCAGGCCCGCCCCTCGCCCGCCACCAGATCAGGATGAGCCACCATCGCCTGCCATAGCCTGCGGGCGGCGCGTTCCTCGGCGGTGGCCTCGCCCGCGCTCGCATACCACGCCATCGCCCGCGCCATCGCCCGCAGCGTGGTGGCCGGATTGGGGGCAGAACAGCCGTCGATCCCGAAATAGGGCGAGGATTGGTCGGTAACGGTCTCGAACGCCTCCATCACCGCGCGCTGCACCGGGTGGTCGGGTTCGACATAGTCGGGGCCGCCACCGAGATGCCGGTTGAGGGTGAGAAACCCGGCATGCTTGCCGGAACAGTTGTTATGCACCTGACAAGGCGTACCACCCGAACAAAGCAGCGCATCATGCGCGGCCTTGTCCCACGGCATATGCGCGCCGCAGCGGAAATCATCGTCGCCGTGACCTATCCCGGCAATCCAGCGGCCCACCCTGTCGGTATGGATCGCCGCGCCGCTATGCGACGCGCAGGCCAGCGCCAGATGTTCGGGCGTCAGCCCCGCCGCGTCCGCCGCCCCCGAAGCCACCAGCGGTAGCGCCTGGATCATCTTGGCCGAGGAGCGCGGCAGCACCACCTCGTCGGGGTTACCCCATGCCTCGACGATTTCGCCTCGCGCATCGCAGATCACGGCGTGACCGAGGTGAACGCTCTCGGGGCGCGGTCCGCGCCAAACTTCGGCAAGGGGAACGGGGTGGGTCATGCGTGGTCTCCGGTCTGCGCGCCCGGCGCGGGAAGAGGCCACACGATTCGCGGAGACCCGCCAATTCCGCCTTTCACTTCCCGTCCAATTCGCGCTAGTCTCGATGCGTCGAACGTGGATCGGTCGCACAATACAACAGGCCTGTAAAGGGCGGCGGCCGGTCGAAAGATTGAGGCTGGGACGGCTTGGAGGCTGGAACATGATGATGGGACTTGCACGAGGCCTCGCCCTTGCACTGGCATGTGCGGCGGCGACGACGACCACTGCGCAGGACACGAGCACGAATCAGGTGGCGACGAACACGGCATGGAGCGTGTTCGAAGATACCGATCCGCGCGAATGCTGGGCGGTTTCGGCCCCCACCGAGACAGTGAACACCCGCGATGGCCGCGTGGTGGCGGTGCGGCGCGGCGATATTCTGCTGATGACCTTCTTTCGCCCCGCTGCCGACGTGCAGGGGCAGATCACCTTCACCGGCGGCTATCCCTTCGCAAAGGGCTCGACCGTGAACCTGCGCATCGGTGACGACAGCTTCGAGCTGTTCAGCGAAGGCGAATGGGCATGGCCCGCCACCGTAGAGGATGACGCGAAGATCCTCGCGGCAATGAAGCGCGGGATTGACGCGGTACTCACCGCCCGCTCCACGCGTGGCACCCAGACCAAGGACACCTTTTCGCTTCTGGGCTACACCGCCGCAGTCGAAGAGGCGGAGAAGCGCTGTAGCGGCTGACCGCCGCCACCTCAGCGCAGCACCTTGCCCTCGGGCCAGCTCATCTGCGTATCGAGGGTGATGGTGCGCTGCGCACCCGCCTCCAGGTCGAACCGCCAGGCGAGGATGCCCCGTTTGTCCTCGACGTCGGTCTCGTCGGGATCGGGCCGCGCATTCCACGTGATGCGCAGGTCGTCCTGCTCGGACACCGGCACACGGTCGAGCACGGTGACCGGCCAGCTCTCGCCGGTGAGGTTCTCGACGGTGATCTCCACCGTCTCGCGGCGCTCGCTGGCACGGTTGATGAGGCCGCGATCCCCCTCCGAGCGCGTCTTGACGACGCGCTTCAGCGTCAGCCCCTCGATCGGCCCGAACGAGAGCGCCATCTCCGCGCCCGCCGCGGCAAAGGGCAGCCAGCGCTGCCCGACATAGCGCCCGTCGAGATAGAAGCGCGCCTCGGACGTGGGCAGGATCACATCCTCGTTCGAATTGGTCACCCGCGCCATGAGGAAGGCGGTCTCGTCCACCAGTGGCACCGCCCGCGCCCTGATCTCTGCGTCGGCCTCGATGGGCGACAGCATGAGCCGCACCCGGTCTGCCCCGGTGGCGACGCTCACCGGCGCGGGATAGGCGTAGCGCACCGACAGCCCGTCGAACTCGGGCCGCGCCATGTCGGCCTCGGCCGCCGCGGCGGCGGGCGCGGCCATCTCCATCAGCGCGCCTTCACCCTTCACCCGGGGCATCGGGCGGATCTCGTCGGGATCGCCGAGCCGCGGGATCCACGGGTGGATCTCGCCCGGCGCGCCCTGCTGCGCCGGACGCCGGGTCGAGAGGGTGAGCGCGATGTCGCGCCAATTTTCGCCGGTCTCCTGCCGCACGAAGGCCCCGCGCTCGATCCGCACCTGGCCCTCGTCACGCGCAAGGTGCAGATCGTAGAGCGGCTGCCAGCCCGCCTGCGGCACCGTGTAGCTGACGGTGAGCTGCCCCTCGGTGGCCGCGTCGGCGCGGATGGCGACAGCGAGCAGGGCGCGCGGCCCGGTCTCGGGCACCAGCGCCTTCAGCGCCTGCCGCGCGCGCGACAGCTTCTCCACCAGGTCCTTGAGCGCGCGCTCGGCGGCATCGGCACGGCGCTCGGCCCCGGTCTCGGCGCGGCGTGCCTCCAGCGTCTCGCGCCCGATCATCGCCACCAGATCGCCCAGCGTGGCCGGCTCCTGCGCCGCCAGCCCCTCGGCCTTGCCGATGCCGTCGAGAAAGCGCAGCCGCGCCCGGGCCGCATCGGCCTCCAGCCGGATATCGGCCACCTCGGCACGGCCAGCACGCAGCGCCTCCTCCAGACGCTCGACCTCGGCCCGCGCGGCCTGCACCTTGGCGTCGTCCTCGGCCTGCCGTGGTGGCACGTAATCCTCGCGTGTGCGCACACCACCCAGCCGCGCGCCGTCCAGCGCCACCCGTACCGACGCCAGCGGCGTGTCGCGCGGCAGGTCGGTGAGGATCAGCTCATGCTCTCCGGCGGGGGTCGAAAACGCCGCCTCGCGGGTGACGGTCGCACCCTCTGGATAGACGGTCGCGGCGCTCACCCGACTGGTCACAGCCAAGTCATCGGCCAGCACCGGGGAAGCAACAAGAACAAGCGAAAGGGCAAGGGACACGCCGCGCATGGGAAACCTCCAATCAGCTTCTGTGATACTTGGGTGTTTCGGGAACAGAGCGCAAGCGCGACGGCGCGCCCAGGGAACCGGGGACTGTTCCGGCCCCTTCTACCGCACGATCAGCCGCGTCCCGTGGCAGATGCCCGCCGCTATTCGGCGCAGGTGATCGGGTCGCAGCGCGATGCAGCCCGCGGTCGGATAGCCCGGCCTGCGCCAGCGATGCACGAAGATGCACGACCCACGCCCGCGCGCGGCGCGGGGCCAGTTCCAGTCGGTCACGATCACGAGGTCATAGAGCGGATCGGCGCGGCGCAAGACCTCATGACTGTGCGGATAGGGCGCGCGTACCATGAGGTTGTAATCCTCGTGGTCGGGATCGTCGGACCACAGATCGCCGGGCCTGATCGGCAGCGCCCAGTTGGCGGGCCGCGCCATGCGGTCGGGACGGTAGAGCATCCCGACAATGCGATGGATGCCGGCAGGCGTCGCACCATCGCCCTCGCGCTTGGCACCCGATATGCCGCCGCGCCCGATCGTGCAGGGATAACGCCGCCCGCCAAAGCGTAGACCGGTGGGGGTGAGAACGAGGTCGTTTGGTGTCATGCCCCTTTGCTACCATGTGCGGCCGCCCGATCCAGATATTTTCGCCGCGAACATCACACGCATGCCGCATCGCCGCAGAGCGAAATCTTCAAATGGTGCGCAGAATGGCATCAGTTAGCGATGAAAAGATATGCGTTTGCCTGACGTTAGGTCACTTTCTGCCATGCGTTTTCTGCATGGCAGAAATGTTCAAGCTGGTATTGTGCACGCGCAGAAAGAAGCTATCTTTGCATCAACCGGGGCCAAACAGAGTGGCTTCGAACAGCTAAAGCGAAGAAAATCGCAAGGGAAAGAACATGGCACGGTCGATCGTAACGCAATATGGCACAGCAGGCACGGCGTGGGGCGAGCTTCGCAACACCGTTCGCGCCGCAGCGCAGCGTGTCGCAGCCTTTATCGCCTACCGCCGCACGGTGCGCGAGCTTTCCGAGCTGAGCAACCGCGATCTGGCCGACCTTGGCCTGCATCGCAGCGAAATTCGCCGGGTCGCGCGCGACTCGGTATACGGCGCACGGCGCTGAACGGAATACGGTTGCGCCTCTCCTCCTCCCTGGCGCATCCGTGACGGTCGCGGGCTCTCTCTCCTCCTCCCAAGAGCCCGGGACCGAACGACAGGGTCGCGAAAACGATCCTGAAAGATAGCTGACGGTCTCCTCCTCCTCCCTGAGGCCCGACGCGAAAGAGAACGGCGGCACCCTCCTCCTCCCTGGTGTCGCCGTTTTCCTTTTCTGCCGCCCTGCCCCGAGATGTCAGTTGAGCCATCGTGCGCGCTTTGCCCGCGCGGCGCGGCGGCCTGCATAGCAGGCTCGGGCAGGCGTACCAGCCTCGCGGACACAGCCAACGAAGGCCCGCGCCGCCGGGCTTTGCGCGTCACGGGCGGCCTGCGTGTCGAGCGCGTCGCGCGCCATCCGCGCGGTGAGCGGGCCGGGCGTGGCAAACACCCATTCCAGAAAACCCAGCCGCGCGGCGGCCATCGCTTGCGCACCCTCAGCCGGGCTTTCCTCGAGGGCGTCGATGATTCGGTCAAAATCCGTCATGCTTCATTCTCCCCGACCGCACCCCGGGCCGGATGGGGCAGTGGGCGGGGCGATGGCGCGCGGGCACGCACAAACGCCCGCATCGCCCACCGCGATTCGACGTGGATCATGGCTGGTTTCCGGGCTTGGGTGACGGGCTGTCGGCCCATGCGCGAGGCACCTTCCCGGGCTGTCTTCGGCCCAGTGGCGTAACGCCTCGTCGCCCTCCCTTACCGTTGCGGGGGCAGCGCCGGAGTCGCACCGGCTTCCCAATTCTCCGCCCCGAGGGGCGGCACCATGATGCAGGCAGGCTAACACCGAGCCCCGCGCCCGCAAGCGCAAAGGCGAAGATCGCGGATCGAAAAGCGGCACGACCCTTGACCTTCCAGTAGCGGGAATCTCTATGTCACGATCAGACACTTGGAAAAACGGAGAGCCGGGATGACCGGGACACGGCAAATCAGGATTTTCCTCGACGGGCTGACCTGCGCGGGCTGCGTGCGACGGACCGAAGAGGCGCTTTCCGCGGTCGAGGGCGTAATGCACGCCGACGTCAACCTCGCGGATGCCTCGGCGCGAATAGAGACCTTGGGCTCAGTCCCGCTGCGCAAAATCGCGGCAGCGCTCGACCGCGCGGGGTACCCCATGCGCAAGGCAGAGACGGTGCTCTCGGTGGACAAGATGTCCTGCGCATCCTGCGTGGGCCGGGTCGAGGCGGCGCTCGCCGACCTGCCGGGCGTGCTCGACGTGCGGGTAAACCTCGCCACCGAGAGCGCGCGGGTGATCCATGCCGAGGGCATGGTCACGGCACGCGATCTGGCCGTAGCCGCCGGCGAAGCGGGCTATCCGGCCACCCCCGCGCAGGGCGGTGAATCGCGCGACGCGACCGCGCGCAAGACAGACGAAGCGCGCAAAATGGCGCGGCGCACGGGTCTGGCGGCGGTGCTGGCGCTGCCGGTCTTCGTACTGGAAATGGGTGGCCACGCCATCCCCGCGCTGCACACGCTGATCGCCGACACGGTGGGGATGCAGGCAAGCTGGATTCTGCAGTTCGTGCTCACAACGCTGGTTCTGGCCGGACCGGGCCGCGGCTTCTACCGCACGGGTATCCCGGCGCTCCTGCGCGGCGCGCCGGACATGAACAGTCTCGTGGCGCTCGGGACCGGGGCCGCCTATGGCTACTCGGTGGTGGCAACCTTCCTGCCCGGCGTCCTGCCCGAGGCGGTGCGCGCCGTCTATTTCGAGGCAGCGGCGGTGATCGTGGTGCTGATCCTGCTGGGCCGCTGGCTGGAGGCGCGCGCCAAGGGCCGGACCGGCGCGGCGATCGAGCGGTTGATGGGCCTGCAGGCACGCACTGCGCGGGTGATGCGCGACGGCACGGCCGAAGAGGTAGAGATCGACGCCATCGTGCCCGGCGATATCGTGCTCGTGCGCCCCGGAGAGCGTATCCCTGTGGATGGTGAGGTAACCGAGGGCAGCGCCCATGTCGACGAGAGCATGATCACCGGCGAGCCGGTCCCGGTGGCCAAGGACCCCGGAGACGCAGTGACCGGCGGCACGGTCAACGGCGCGGGCAGCCTCATGCTGCGCGCCACGCGGGTGGGGGCCGATACCACGCTGGCGCAGATCATCCGCATGGTCGAAGAGGCGCAGGGCGCCAAGCTGCCGATTCAGGGCATGGTGGACCGGATCACGTTGTGGTTCGTTCCCGCGGTCATGGCCGTGGCGGCGCTGACGGTGGCTGTGTGGCTCGCGGTCGGCCCGGACCCCGCGCTGACGCTGGCGCTGGTGGCGGGGGTGTCGGTGCTCATCATCGCCTGTCCCTGCGCGATGGGGCTGGCGACGCCCACCTCGATCATGGTGGGCACCGGGCGCGCGGCCGACATGGGCGTGCTGTTCCGCAAGGGCGACGCGCTTCAGGCGCTGGCGGGGGTCAGAACGGTGGCACTCGACAAGACCGGGACCGTGACCGAGGGCCACCCCGAGATGACCGACCTGGTGCTGGCCGAGGGGATGGACCGGGCCGAGGTGCTGCGGCTGGTCGCCGCGGTCGAGGCGCGCTCGGAGCACCCGGTCGCCGATGCCATCGCGCGCGCCGCCCGTGCCGAAGGGGCGGAGATGGTGGAGGTGACCCAGTTCGAGACGATCACCGGCCACGGCGTGCGGGCGCAGGTCGCGGGGCGCGACGTGCTGGTGGGGGCCGACCGGCTGATGACGCGCGAGAATATCGACACCGCGCCCCTCGCCCGGACCGAGGCCGACCTCGCTGCGCGCGGGCGCACGGCGCTCTTTGCCGCGATCGACGGGCGGCTCGCCGCCGTGATCGCGGTCGCCGACCCCGTGAAGCCGTCGAGCGTGGCGGCCATCGCCGCCCTGCGCGGGGCAGGGCTGCGCGTGGTGATGCTGACCGGCGACAAGCGCGAGACGGCAGAGGCCATCGCCCGCGAGACCGGCATCGACGAGGTGGTGGCCGGGCTGCTGCCGGAGGACAAGGTCACGGCGCTCAAGGACATGCAGGCGCGTGGCGCTGTGGCCTTTGTCGGCGACGGGATCAACGATGCGCCGGCGCTGGCGCAGGCGGATGTGGGCATCGCCATCGGGACAGGCACCGATATCGCCATCGAGGCCGCCGACGTGGTGCTCATGTCGGGCGATCTGGGCGGGGTAATGGGCGCGGTCGCGGTGTCGCGCGCGACCATGCGCAACATTCGGCAGAACCTCGTCTGGGCCTTCGGCTACAACGTGGCGCTCATCCCGGTGGCGGCCGGGGTGCTCTACCCCGTCTCTGGCGTGCTGCTCTCGCCAGTTCTTGCGGCGGGGGCGATGGCCCTCAGCTCGGTCTTCGTCGTTTCGAACGCGCTGCGCCTGCGGCGGCTGCGCCCGATGTTGGGTGACGAGACAGGTGGACGTCCCCAGGCCACGGCACCGGTGGCCGCGCACCCGGCCACCGCCGGGTAACGAGAGGAGAGCGACCATGAATATCGGCGATGTCTCGCAACGCACCGGCCTGCCGGCCAAGACCATCCGCTATTACGAGGAGATCGGCCTCGTCCGCCCCCTGCGCGGCGAGAACGGCTATCGCCAGTTCCGCGAGCGCGACGTGCACAAGCTGGGCTTCCTCGGCCGCGCGCGGTCTCTGGGGTTCTCCATCGACGACTGCCGCGGGCTGCTCGCGCTTTACGAGGACGAGGGCCGCGCGAGCGCAGATGTCCGGCACATCGCCAAGGCGCATCTGGAAAAGATCGACGGCAAGCTCGCCGAGCTTGGCGCGATGCGCGCCACGCTGGCCCACCTCGTCGAGGCCTGCGCAGGCGACCACCGCCCCGACTGCCCGATCCTCGCAGATCTGGCGCTGGAGGACGACAAGGCCGAGACCTGACCGGGCACCGTCAGCGCCGCCGCACCAAGGCCGCGAGGCCAATAAAATTCACAAGATCGTGATTGGATATTTCAATCACCCCCGGCTTAGCGGTTGCCCCCTTTTCGTCAAGCCGCATGAGCGGAAATCCCCGCTGAACCGCGGCGTCCTCCCTACCGTAGTCCTCGCAACGATACCGCAAACAGGTGTCGTCAACGCAAACCGGAAACGGAGGATACGACATGCTTCGCAGAACCTACCTGGCCCTGACCGCCGCAGCCGTGATGGCAGGCCCCGCGTTCGCCGACGGGCACGGCGACAAGATGGACATCGTGGACATCGCCACGGGCAACGAGAGCTTCTCGACCCTCGTCGCCGCGCTGAAGGCCGCCGATCTCGTCGAGACGCTCAAGGGCGATGGCCCCTTCACCGTATTCGCGCCCAGCAACGCGGCGTTCGCGGCGTTGCCCGAGGGCACGGTCGAGGATCTGCTCAAGCCCGAGAACAAGGACCAGCTCACCGCGATCCTCACCTATCACGTGGTGCCGGGCAAGGTGATGTCGGGCGACCTATCGGACGGCATGATGGCCGAGACCGCGCAGGGTGGCAAAGTCACCATCGGCACCGAGGGCGGTGTCACGGTGGACAGCGCCAACGTGGTCCAGGCCGATATCGAGGCCAGCAACGGCGTCATTCACGTCATCGACGGCGTGATCATGCCCAAGTAAGCGCGTCCGGGGGCGGCCCTCGCGGGCCGCCCTTGCGATCACACCCCCGCGTCGATCAGCGCTTTCGCAAGGATCGGCACGGTTTTGTCGTTCAACCCGGCGATGTTGATGCGGCTATCGCCGATCATGTAGATGCCGTGATCGGCGCGCAGGCGCTCGACCTGTTCCGGCGTGGCCCCGAGACGCGAGAACATCCCCCGGTGCTGCGCGATGAAGCCGAACCGGTCCGAGCCCGAGAGCCGCTGCAATTCGCCCGCCAACTGCTCGCGCAGCCGCAGCATCCCTTGCCGCACATCCTCCAGCTCTGCCTGCCAGTCGGCGCGCAGGGCATCGTCGGTCAGCACCATGCTCACCAACCGGGCGCCGTGATCGGGCGGAAAGGAATAGGTCTGCCGGTTGAGATAGGCGAGGTTGGCCTGCGTCAGCGTGCGCAGCCCCGCCTCCTGCATCACCGCCATCAGGATGCCGGTGCGCTCTCGGTAGATGCCGAAGTTCTTGGAACAGCTCGCCGCGATCAGCACCTCGGGACAGTTCGCCGCCACATACCGCACCGCCGCGGCGTCCGCGTCGAGCCCGTCGCCGAAGCCCTGGTAGGCGATGTCGATCATCGGCAGCGCACCCGCCGCGTTCAGCCGCTCGACCACCGCGCGCCATTCCGGCATCGTGAGGTTGGCCCCGGTCGGGTTGTGGCAGCAGCCATGCAGCAGCACCACGTCACCCGCGCGCACGCCCTCCAGGTCGGCCATCATCCCGTCGAAATCCACCGCGCAGGTGGTGCTGTCGAAATAGCGGTAATTCACCACTTCCATCCCGAGATAGGCGAGGATGCTCAGGTGGTTGGGCCATGTCGGGTCGGACACGAAGACACGCGCGCCCGGATTGGCCATGCGCACGAGGTCGAACGCCTGCCGCACCGCGCCGGTGCCACCCGGCGTGGCCAGCGTGGCGACGTTATCGCGCGGCACGGCGTCGCCCAGAACCAGCCCCGCCATCGCGTCGGTGAAGGCCGGGTCTCCGGCAAGCGCGGTGTAGCTCTTGGTCGTCTCTTGTTCCCATAGCCGCTTCTCGGCGGCCTTGACGGCGCGCATGACAGGGGTCACGCCCTCGGGGTTCTTGTAGACGCCCACGCCGAGGTCGATCTTGGTCTCGCGCAGGTCCTCGCGAAAGGCCTGCCCCAGCGCGATGATCTTGTCAGCCGGCTTTTCCTTGAGATGTTCGAACATTCAGTTGTCTCCCGTGGCGACGGGCAGCGTCGGATACGCGCCCCATTCCGCCCATGATCCGTCGTAAAGCGCATGGTCGGCCTTGCCGATCCGTTCCAGCGCAAGGTTGATGATCGCCGCCGTCAGCCCAGAGCCGCAGGTGGTGATCGCGGGTTTGCCGAGATCGACACCGGCAGCTTCGAGCACGGCGCGCAGATCCTCGGGCGATTTCATCGTCTTGTCGGGATTCAGGAGCGCCGAGGCCGGCACGCTCTTCGATCCCGGGATATGCCCGCCGCGCAGGCCCTCGCGCGGCTCCGGCTCCTCGCCGCGAAAGCGGCCAGCCGGTCGCGCATCGAGGATCTCGTGATCGCCCAGCTTGGTCGCGGCCGAAACCTGCGTGACGTCGCGCACCATGTGATTCTGCCGCCGCACCGTCATGTGCCGGTCACGGATGACAGGGGGCAGATCCTCGATCTCGCGGCCCTCAGCCTGCCATTTGGGGAATCCACCGTCGAGCACGGCAACGTCGTCATGCCCCATCAGCCGAAACAGCCACCACACCCGCGCCGCCGAGAACAGGCCATGCGTGTCGTAGACCACCACCTGATGGCCGTCGCCCACCCCCATCGCGCGTAGCCGCGACATGAATTTCTCCACCGGCGGCACCATATGCGGCAACTCGGACCGGCCATCGCTGATATCGTCGATATCGAAGAACCGCGCGCCGGGGATATGTGCGCCCTCGTATTCGGCGCGTGCGTCGCGCCCGGTGCCGGGCAGAAAGGCGGTGGCGTCGAGAACCCGCAGGTCGGGATCCTTGAGATGCGCCGCCAGCCAGTCGGTCGAAACAAGGGTCTTGGGATCGTCATGCACCGTCTCGGCCCCCCGAAAATTGACTGGCCATTGCCTACAGCCAAGCCCGCCAGAGGGCAAGGCCGGTACGCGCGGTCTTGAAAACACCGCGGTCGGAAAGCCTAGCCGTGCTCCTTCAGGAGCCGCTGCTTCTGCCGGTTCCAGTCGCGCTTGGCGGCGGTCTCGCGCTTGTCGTGGGTCTTCTTGCCCTTGGCGACGCCGATCTTGATCTTGGCGATGCCGCGATGGTTGAAATACAGCACCAATGGCACCAGCGTCATGCCCTTGCGCTGTGTCTCGTTCCAGAGCCGCGCCAATTCCTTGCGCGATACCAAGAGTTTGCGGCGGCGGCGCTCTTCGTGGCCGAAGGTCTTGGCCTGCTCGTAGGGCGCGATATAGGAATTGACGAGCCACAATTCGCCGTTATCGACGGTGGCATAGCTCTCGGCGATATTGGCGCCGCCCTGCCGCAGCGATTTGACCTCCGAGCCCTCCAGGATGATACCGCATTCGAGATCATCCTCGATGGCATAGTCGAACCGCGCGCGCCGGTTCTCGGCGACGACCTTGTAATTGGGGTTATCCTTGGGCTTTGCCATGCGCGCGTCCTATCCTTGGCGTTACACGCTGTCCAGCGGGTCGGGCGCGACATTGCCACCGCAGACCAGCACCGCCACCCGCTCGTCCTCTGCCGGAACATAGGCGCCCGACAACAGCGCCGCCAGCGCGGCGGCGCCTGCGGGCTCCACCAGTTGGCGCGTCTCGCGCCAGAGCATCGCCTGCGCCTCGGCGATGGCGGTGTCGCTCACCAGAACGCTCTCGACGCCCTGCGCCTGCGCCAGGCCGAAGCAGATATCGCCGACCCGTTTTGCCCCTAACGCATTGGCGGCAATACCGGAAACCTCGACATCCACCGGTGCCCCGGCGGCCAGCGCGGCGTGCAGCGCGCAGGCGGTTTCGGGCTCGACCGCCACCAACTTGCGACGGCCCTGAAGCCAGCCCAACGCGCCCGCTATCAGGCCGCCGCCGCCGACGGCGATGAGCACGGTGTCGGCGTCGAGGCCCTGATCCTCCCACTCGGCCATGACCGTGCCCTGCCCGGCAACGGTGGCCTCGGCGTCGTAGGGGTGCACCTGCATCGCGCCCGTGGCGGCCTGCCATTCGGCGGCGCGCTCGGCGGCCTCGGCGTAAGCACCTGGAACGACTTGCAAATCCGCGCCCTGCGCGCGAATTAGCGCGATCTTGGCGGGACCGGCGATGCGCGGCACGTAGATGCGCGCGCGGTGCCCGAGCCCGGCGGCCGCGCAGGCCACCGCCGCGCCATGATTGCCGCCCGAGGCTGCGACGATCCCGGCCTGCGGCACCTCGGCCTGCAACAGCGTGTTGAACGCACCGCGCGCCTTGAAGCTGCCGGTATGCTGCATCTGCTCGAACTTGAACCTCACGGTTCGCGCGCCGAACCGCAAGGTTGCCACCGGCGTGCGCCGCACGTGATCCGCGACCCGCGCCGCCGCCCCGGAAATTGCTGCCTGCCAGTCCATCGCTCACACCTCTTTGGCTTTTCTTGACCGGCCAAACGCTATACCCATGAGAGCCCGGACCCAAGCGAGGATCGCCCGCGATGAACAACGACCGCAACAGCCTGTTTCGCGATGCGCAGGCGGATCGCTCCAGCGCCGCGCAGGTGCCCGACACACCGCAGACCCGCGCACCCGCCTACCGGCTGGCATTCACCGATGACGATTTCCTGTTGCGCGACGAACTGCGCCCGGTGCGGCTGCAACTTGAACTGCTCAAGCCCGAGATGATCCTCAACGAGCGCGGCATCCAGAGCACGGTGGTGCTGTTCGGTGGCTCGCGCATCCCAGAGCCGTCGCACAAGGAGACCGCGCGTACGCCCGAACTGGCGAACCTGTCGCGCTATTACGACGAGGCGCGCAAGTTCTCCCGGCTGATGACCGAGAAATCCATGTCCACCTACGGGCGCGACTACATCATCGCCACGGGCGGCGGACCGGGGGTGATGGAGGCCGGAAACCGGGGCGCGGCAGATGCGGGGGGGGCGTCCATCGGCTTTAACATCGTGCTGCCGCACGAACAGGCGCCCAACGCGTACGTCACACCGGGGTTGTGCTTCAACTTTCACTATTTCGCGATCCGCAAGATGCATTTCCTGATGCGGGCGCGGGCCGTGTGCGTGTTTCCCGGCGGCTTTGGCACGCTCGACGAGACCTTCGAGGCGCTGACCCTCATCCAGACCGACCGGATGAAGCGGGTGCCCTTCCTGCTGTTCGGCAAGGATTTCTGGCGGCGAATCATCAACTGGGACGCGTTGGCCGAGGCGGGCACGATCAGCGACGAGGATCTCGACCTGTTCCACTTCGTCGAGACGGCGGAAGAGGCGTTCGCGATCATCGAGGGCTGGGACAGCGATGCCGAGGCTTGAAGCGAGACGCGCACGCGCATAACAGACGACGACCATTCCCGGGGAGGGCGCGATGCACCGCGACACGATCGACCGCCTGCTGCTGGCACTCATCGTTGCAACCTTGGCCGCCAGCACCATAATCGCGTGGCGCGCACCTGACTATTTCCAGTTCTCCTTCGCCGCCGAGGACCGGCTGGTCGAGAATGGCACGGCGCTGTTCCTGCTGGTGGCAAGCCTCGTACTTCTGTCGAACGCGGTGCGGCTGGCGGGCCGCGGCGCGTGGCGCGCGGCGCTGCTGACCGGGGCCTATGCGCTGCTGTTCTTTCTCGCGGCGGGCGAGGAAATCTCGTGGGGGCAGCGGATTTTCAACTGGGAAACAGGCGATTTCTTTGCCGAGCACAACTACCAGGGCGAAACCAACCTGCACAATTTGATGGTCGGCGAGGTGCGGCTGGCGCGGGTGCTGTTCGGCAGCGTCCTGACCACTGTGCTACTGCTCTATCTCGTGGTGCTGCCGCTGCTCTATCCCCGCGTGGCATGGCTGCGGCGGGTGGCCGATGCGCTGGCGGTGCCGGTGCCGGGGCTGCGCCACGCGGTGCTGGCGCTGCTGGCGAGCGGGGTGGTCGCGGTCATCCATGTGCCGCGCAATTGGGAGGTCTACGAGCTGGTCTTTGCCCTGCTCGCCACCGCGATTTTCGTCGCGCCGCAGAATCCGGAAAAGATCCGCTGAACACGGCTGCCTGGTCCGCGCCGCACCACTGCGCGGCGCCCGATCATTCAGCCGTAATCCCGCTCGCCGAAAATGGCCGAGCCGACACGCACATGGGTGGCGCCGAACGCGATCGCGCGCTCGAAATCGCCGCTCATCCCCATCGATAGCCCGGTGAGCCCGTTGCGCGCGGCAATCTTGGCCAACAGCGCGAAATGCAGGCTTGGTTCCTCGTCCACCGGCGGGATGCACATCAGCCCGTGCACGGGCAGGTCGAGCGCCCGGCATTCGGCCACGAACCCGTCCGCGTCCGCAGGCAGCACCCCTGCCTTTTGCGGCTCCTCGCCGGTATTGACCTGCGCGAAGAGATCGGGGCAACCGCCCGTCTCCTGCGCCAGCCGGGCGAGGGTGCGCGCGAGCTTGGGCCGGTCGAGGGAATGGATGGCGTCGAACATCTCCATCGCCTGCCGCGCCTTGTTGGTCTGCAACGGCCCCACGAGATGCAGGGAGATGCCCTCGTAACGCTCCTGGAAGGACGGCCATCGGCCTGCCGCCTCCTGCACCTTGTTCTCGCCGAACAGGCGATGGCCCTCTTCGAGCACCGCCTCGACGCGCGCCTGCGGCTGCACCTTGGACACGGCGACAAGCGCCGTGCTGCCCGGCGCGCGCCCGGCCCCGGCCTCGGCCCGGGCGATACGATCCCTGATCTCGCTGAGGCTCACCGGCATTCTCCCGCTGTTGTCCCGTGGCAACTGATCTGCCACGGGCGCGGGGCGGGTGCAACGGGCTTGCCCCGGCGCGGCGGCTTGGATACACGGGATGGAAACAGATCCGGACGGTGCCATGACCCAATCGCGTATCAGATTTGTCGGCCTCGCTGCGGTGAGCCTCGTGCTCCTCGCGGGATGCAGCGCGTTCCAGAATGCCCGGCTCGACCCCGAGGCGATGCGCGTGCAGGGCGGGCGCGAGGCACAGCCCGATCCGAGCGAAGGGTCGCTGCTCGATGCCTTCCGCGGCGGGCGCGATACCGTCAAGGTCAACCGGTTCCTGTGGACCGCCGCGCTCGAAGTGCTCGATTTCCTGCCTGTCGAGGCCGCGGACCCGTTCACCGGCGTGATCTCCACCGGGTATGGCACGCCACCGGGCGGCGGCACTGCCTACCGCGCGACCGTGCTTATCAGCGATCCTGCGCTCGATGCCCGCGCGCTCAAGGTCTCGCTGCAGACACGGCGCGGTCCGGTCGATGCCGCCACGCAGCGCGCGGTCGAGGATGCCATCCTCAACCGCGCCCGCCAGATCCGGATCAGCGCCGGCCGTTACTGAGACGCGAGGACGGCGGCGCGCCGCTCGGCGCGCGCCTGCCGGATGATCTGCACCGCCGAGTTGACGAAGAGCGCGGCCATCGCGGCAGCCACGATCACGTCGGGCCAGCCGGTGCCGCTGCCCCAGACACCCAGCGCCGCCAGCATCACCGCCACGTTGCCGATGGCGTCGTTGCGTGAGCACAGCCAGACCGAGCGCACGTTGGCATCGCCGTCCTTGTAGGCCACCAGCAAAAGCACGCTCGTCACGTTGGCCGCGAGTGCCAGAAACCCGATGACCCCCATGATTTCGGCCTCGGGCACCCCGATATAGACAACCCGGTAGAGCGTGGTGCCAAGCACCCAGGCGCCCATTGCCAACAGGCTCAGCCCCTTCACCAGCGCCGCCGTCGCGCGCACGCGCACAGACATGCCGATCACCGCCAGCGACAGCCCGTAGGTCAGCGCATCGCCGAGGAAATCGAGTGCGTCGGCCTTGAGCGCCTGCGATTGCGCGGCCTGACCGGCCCCCATCTCGACCGCGAACATCGCGGCGTTGATCGCGATCACCAGCCAGAGCCGCCTTTTATAGGCGTCCGACACACCTTCGAACTGCACCTCGTGTTCACAACATCCCGCCATTCCGGGACCTCCTTTGCATCTTGCCTGCCCGTAATGTAATTTCTCTAGGGACTAGAGCTTCAAGAGGGTTTGCGATGTTTTTCTCGATTGGCGATCTGGCCCGGCAAACCGGCGTCAAGGTGCCCACCATCCGCTATTACGAGGACCGCGGCCTGCTCGACGCGCCCCGGCGTAGTGCCGGCAACCAGCGCCGCTACGGGCAGGCGGAGCTGGAGCGGCTGCGCTTCATCCGCCACGCCCGCGACCTGGGGTTTTCGCTCGGGGCGATCTCTGCCCTGATCGAGTTGCAGGAGCATCCCGACCGCACCTGCGAGACGGCGACGCGCATCGCGCAGGACCAGCTCGACGCCGTCCGCCACAAGATCCGCCGCCTGCGCGCGCTGGAAACGGAACTGAGCCGCATCACCGAAGGCTGCACCGGCGATGGGCCGTCACGGGATTGCTACGTGCTGGCGTCGCTGGGCGATCACGAGCTATGCGAGCACGATCACGCGCCCCCCGTCGCCACCTCGCTGACCCACGCCACCTGACGCGGCAGGCAGATCGTCTGGAGATCGTAGCGCGCCCGGATCAGGTCGCGCGCCGCCTGTCCCAACCGTCGCCGCGCGCCTTCGTCGTCGAGGAGGGTGCAGACCTCGTCCACCAGCGCCGCGCCGTCGAAGAAATCCACCAGCCGCCCGGTCTCGTCATGGGTGATGACCTCGCGCACCGGCTCGGTATCGCCTGCCACAATCGCCGCGCCGCAGCTCATCGCCTCCATCAGCGACCAGCTGAGCACGAAGGGATAGGTCAGGTAGACATGCACGCGGCTCACCTGCAACAGCCGCAGGAACCGCTCGTAGGGGATGCGCCCGAGGAAATGCACGCGCGCCCAGTCATCGTCTGAAATCTGCTCGCGCACCTCGTCGATGAAGATTTGTTTCCAGGTCTGGCCCTTGGGCGGGCGGGCGCCATAGCTCACCTCGTCGCCACCCACGATCAGCACGCGGGCCTTTGGCCGCTCGCGCAACAGACGCGGCAGCGCGCGCATGAACACGTGATAGCCGCGGTAAGGTTCCAGATTGCGGTTGACGAAGGTAATGACCTCGTCCTCGCGGCCCAGCTCGCCCGCGCCCTCCACCTCTAGCCGCACATCGGGCTTTGGACAGGCGGCGACGGTGTCGATGCCGTCATGGCTGACCGTGATGCGGTCGCGAAAGCGCGCGGGGAAGGTGTTGGCCTGAAACCGGGTCGGGCTGATGCCCGCGTGCCCGGTCTCGAAATGCAGGTCGTTGTTGAGGTTCTTCATTCGGATGCGGAGCGACTCGGCCTCGGGGGTCTTGCTGGGAAACTCGGGATCGAAGTCCAGATGCGGCCAGCCCGCGAGGTGGTAAAGCTCGCAATAGAGCCCCAGCCGCGCCTCGGGCCAGACATCGCGCAGGAAAAGCGATTCTCCCCAGCCGGGATGGGCGAGGATGAGATCGGGCGCGTAGCCGCGGTCGCGCAGTCTCATCGCCGCACGCCAGCACGCCTCGCCGCGCGTCACCTTGCTATCGAAATCCACCAGCCAGGGGTGCACCACCTGCCCGGGCCGGTTTGGCAGGCTGTAGGGGATGATCCGCACCCCCTGCCATGTCTGCGCCTCCTTGACCCGCAGGGTCAGCGCTACGCAGTGGTGCCCCATGCTCGCCAGCCGGGGGGCGAGGTGCTTGTATTGACCCGGAAAATTCTGATGGATGAAAAGGATATTCACGTCTCTGCCTGCCTTGCTGCCTCGGGGCGCTTATAGCCGAGCGGCGCGCATCGGGCCAAGCCCCGCATTTTTGTGCCCTGACACTGGACCAAGGGGCGACAAGCGCCTATCACCGCAGCCCAAACGGGACCGCAAGAAGAGGGGCGCAAGGCATGTCGCGCTATTCACCAGCCGAGATCGAGGCAAACTGGCAGAAGGCGTGGGACAAGGCCGGGATTTTCCGCGCCCGGCGGGACGAGAGCCGTCCGAAATACTATGTGCTGGAGATGTTCCCCTACCCGTCGGGGCGCATCCACATGGGCCATGTGCGCAATTACACGATGGGCGACGTGGTGGCGCGCTACAAGATCGCGACGGGGCATAACGTGCTGCACCCGATGGGCTGGGATGCCTTTGGCATGCCCGCCGAGAACGCGGCGATGGCCTCCGGCGGCCACCCCAAGGACTGGACGTATGGCAACATCG
Organism: Roseovarius sp. A46; assembly: GCF_004126395.1. Classification (NCBI taxonomy): domain Bacteria; kingdom Pseudomonadati; phylum Pseudomonadota; class Alphaproteobacteria; order Rhodobacterales; family Roseobacteraceae; genus Roseovarius; species Roseovarius sp. A46. Next base: position 23,412 of record NZ_PVWS01000015.1, read on the forward strand.
CCACCATGCGCGAGCAGATGAAGCCGCTGGGGCTATCGATCGACTGGAGCCGCGAATTCGCCACCTGCGACCCGGAATATTACGGCCAGCAGCAGGCGCTGTTCCTCGATTTCCTGGAGAAGGGCCTCGTCTATCGCAAGAACGCCGTCGTCAATTGGGATCCGGTGGACATGACCGTGCTTGCCAACGAGCAGGTGGAGAACGGACGTGGCTGGCGCTCGGGCGCCGAGGTCGAGCGGCGCGAGTTGACGCAATGGTTCTTTCGCATCTCGGATTTCGCGGGGGAATTGCTCGAGGCGCTGGACAGGCTCGACGACTGGCCCGCCAAGGTCCGCACCATGCAGGAGAACTGGATCGGGCGCTCGCGCGGGATCGAGATTCCGTTCCATCGCACCGATGGCGGCGATCCGATCCTGTGCTATTCGACCCGTCCCGATACCATGCGCGGTGCGAGCTTTATCGCCATCTCGCCCGAGCATCCGGTCTCGCGCGCGCTGGCCGAGACCAACCCGGAGCTGGCCAACTTCGTTGCCGAGACGCGCAAGATGGACACCACCGAGGCGGCGATGGAGAAGGCCGAGAAGAAGGGGATCGACACCGGCATCACGGTGCGTCATCCGGTCTGGCCCGATCGTGAATTGCCGGTATGGGTCGGCAATTTCGTCGTGATGGATTACGGCACGGGCGCGGTGTTCGGCTGTCCGGCGCATGACCAGCGCGATCTGGATTTCGCGCGCAAATACGGGCTGGAGGTGCGCAACGCGTTCTACATGCCGGGTGACGAGCGCGAGGTCGGGACCGAGGCGCTGGTGCCCGCCAAGTCCGAGAAGGTGGTCTATATCGACCATTTCGCGGGCGTGGGCGAGGCGACCAGCCAGGAGGGGATCGACGCCACCATCGACTGGTTCGAGGCGCAGGGTCTGGGCACCGCGCAGGTCAAGTTCCGCCTGCGTGACTGGGGCCTGTCGCGGCAGCGTTACTGGGGTTGCCCGATCCCGGTGGTGCATTGCGACGCCTGCGGCGTGGTGCCGGAAAGGAAAGAGAACCTGCCCGTGCAACTGCCCTATGACGAGGGCGGCACGCCGATTGATTTTTCCATCCCCGGCAACCCGCTCGACCGGCACCCGACATGGGCGAAATGCGCCTGCCCCGCCTGTGGCAAACCCGCCCGGCGCGAGACCGACACGATGGATACGTTTGTCGATTCGTCGTGGTATTTTGCCCGCTTCACCGCGCCCCGTGCCACGACGCCCACGGACATGGCCGAGGCCGAGTACTGGATGAACGTGGACCAGTATATCGGCGGCATCGAGCATGCGATCCTGCACTTGCTGTATTCCCGCTTCTTCGCCCGGGCGATGCATATCTGCGGGCACCTGCCTGCGAGTGCCATCGAGCCGTTCGATGCGCTGTTTACCCAAGGAATGGTGACGCACGAGATTTACCAGACCCGCGATGCGCGCGGCCGCCCCGTCTATCACCTTCCGGAGGAGGTGAGCGAGGGCCGCCTCTCCGATGGTACCGAGGTCGAGATCATCCCCTCCTCCAAGATGTCGAAATCCAAGAAGAACGTGGTCGATCCGTCGACCATCATCGCGCAATACGGGGCCGATACCGCGCGCTGGTTCGTGCTGTCGGACAGCCCGCCGGAGCGTGACGTGGAGTGGACGGCCTCGGGCGCCGAGGCCGCGCATCGCCACCTGTCGCGCGTCTGGCGGCTGGCCGCCGAGATCGCGGAGACCCCCAAGGACCCGGCCCCCGAGGCCGATACCGCGCTCCTGCGCGAGATGCACAAGACCATCGACGAGGTCACCAAGGGCGTGGAATCCTTCGGCTTTAACGCGGCCATCGCGCGGCTTTATGCCTTTACCGCCACGCTCGCGAAATCGAAGGCCGGGCAGGCAGCAAAGACCGAGGCGGCACTGACGCTGGCGCAGCTCATGTCGCCGATGACGCCGCACCTGGCCGAAGACGTGTGGTCCATGCTGGGCGGCGAGGGGCTGGTGGCGACCGCCGCCTGGCCCAAGGCCGATCCGGCAATGCTGATCGACGACACGGTGACGCTGCCCATCCAGATCAACGGCAAGCGCCGGGCCGAGATCGCGGTGCCCCGCGACATGGACAAATCCGAGGTTGAAAAGGCGGCGCTCGCGCATGATGCTGTGCAAAGGGCGCTGGAGGGGGCGGCGCCCAAGAAGGTCATCGTCGTCCCCGGACGGATCGTGAATGTCGTCATCTGACCGCCGCCTGTTCCTGTTCTCGGGTCTCGCCGCGCTGGCGGGCTGCGGCTTTGCGCCGGTCTACGGGCCCGGCGGTGGTGGCGATGCGCTGATGGGGCAGGTCCGCGTCACGGCCCCACAGGGCCGTGCGGGATTCCTGCTGACCAGCGAGATCGAGGCGCGTCTGGGACGGCCCGAGGCGCCCCGCTACGAGCTTCGCCCGGCGATCGCCCTGCGCTCGGAGGCTATCGCCATCGACCGCAGCAACGTCGCCGCGCGCGCCAATCTCATCGGTACGGTGCATTACACGCTTACCGATCTGGAGACCGGCAAGAAGGTCGATAACGGCAAAGTCACGAATTTCACGGGGTATTCCACCTTCGACACGCCGATCGTCACCCGCGCCGCCGCGCGTGACGCCGAAGCGAGGCTGATGCAGATGCTCGCCGACCAGATGCTCACCCGCCTCGCCGCCGCGGCGGCCAGCCGGTCGCGATGAAGCTCGGCACGCGCGAGGCCGCCCGCTATTTCGCCCGGCCCGAGCCGCAGCGCACGGGGCTGCTGATCTACGGCCCGGATGCCATGCGGGTGGCGCTCAGGCGGCAGGAGATGATCGCCGCGCTGCTTGGTTCTAGTGCCGAGGAAGAGATGCGGCTCACCCGCCTCGCCGCCGCCGACCTGCGGCGCGACCGGGCCATGCTCCTCGATGCGGTCAAGGCGCAAGGGTTCTTTCCCGGTGCGCGCGCGGTTCTGGTGGAGGACGCAAATGACAGCGTCGCCGACCCGGTCGTCGCGGCCCTTGGCGACTGGACCGAGGGCGATGCGCAGATCGTCGTCACCGCCGGGCAGCTCAAGGCCACGTCGAAGCTGCGCAAGGCGTTCGAGGCACATAGCAACGCCTATGCCGTTGGAATTTATGACGATCCGCCATCGCGCGACGAGATCGAGGCGGTGCTGGCCCGCGCCGGGCTGAGCGACATTCCCGGGCCGGTGATGGCAGACCTCACGGCGCTTGCCCGGACGCTCGATCCCGGCGATTTCCGGCAGACGATGGAGAAGCTGGCCCTGTACAAGATAGGCGACGACACGCCCCTGTCGGCCGAGGATATCGCCGCCTGCGCCCCCGCCTCGACCGAGGCCGATCTCGATGACATCCTCGATGTCGTAGCCGAGGGCCGCGCCCCCGAGATCGGCCCGGTGCTGCGACGGCTCAAGGCGCAGGGGGTGCAGCCGGTGGGGCTGTGCATCGGGGCCGCGCGCCATTTCCGCGCCCTCTACACCGCCGCCGCCGACCCCGGCGGGGCGGCCAAGGGCATCGCCCGCCTGCGCCCGCCGGTCTTTGGCCCCCGCCGCGACCGGATGCTGCGGCAGGCGCAGAACTGGGGCGCGCCAAAGCTGGAACAGGCGCTGAGCATCCTGACCGAGACCGACCTGACGCTGCGCTCGGCCGCGCAGCGCGCCCCCGAGATGGCGCTGGTGGAACGGGCGCTGATCCGGCTGGCGATGCTGGCGGCGCGGTGAGACGGCGAATCAGGGTTAACGTGCTGAAATCGTAAGAAATTCCTGGTTGGCATGGCGTCGGTATCCTGTCGGTATTCCGGCGGTGCGGTTTGCGGCGGGGGCCGGGGTTAACGCGGCGCGCGGTGGACAGCGGGCGATGGGCGGGGCAGGGTTCGGGGAATGGTGGACGTGTCGGATATCCGGGACCGGGAGAGCCTTGAGGCGTGGCTTGAGGATCAGCCGCGCAGCGCACGACCGTGGGTGGGCGCTCAAACGAGTGTGGTCAGCGCTTTATGGAGCAAGATACTTCAACGATTGTGCGGGCTCGGACGTTGCAAGAGCGCCCGCCCGAGGGGCGGTCGGGCGCTGCGCGGCGGTGCCTTGCGGCACCTTGATTCCGCGCGGGGGCCAAGCACCGAACGGCAGGTATAGGCCAAGCCCGGCCCGCCCGGCCGGACCCTCATTCCCCCACATGCCGTTGCCACGGCCCGCCCTTTGCGCAATGGTGCCGCGACAACGGATCAAGCGGGGACACCACCATGTATGACGTCATCGGATCGCGGGCGAGCAGGGCTTTCCGAGTGCTGTGGCTGCTAGAGGAGATGGGGCTCGATTACACCCACCTGCCCGTCGCGCCGCGCTCGGACGAGGCGCTGGCGGTCAATCCTTCGGGCAAGATACCGGCGCTGCGCGATGGCGACCGGGTGCTGACCGATTCCACCGCGATCATGACCTTTCTCGCCGACCGGCACGGGCAGTTGACCCATGCCCCCGGCAGCCATGAGCGCGCCGCGCAGGACGCGCTGACGCACCGGGTGCTCGACGAGGTGGACGCGCTTTTGTGGACGGCGGCGCGGCATTCCTTCGTGCTGCCCGAGGCGCAGCGGGTGGCGGCGGTCAAGGACTCGCTCAAGTGGGAATACGAGCGCAATATCAAGGGGCTGGAGGGGGCGCTTGCCGGGCCGTTCCTGCAGGGCGAGACGATGACCATCGCCGATATCCTGCTGGCGCATTGCCTGATGTGGGCGGGCAAGGCGGGGTTTCCCGAACCGCCCGCGCGGCTGGCGGCATATCTCGAGGCGATGATGGCGCGGCCCGCGTTTCAGCGGGCGGCAGCGCTGCCCTGAGGGTGGGATCGAGGGGCCAGCCCCTCGAACTCCCCGGAGTATTTTGACCAAGAAGAAACCGGACTCACAAGGCCCGCGCATAGGCGGCGGCGTGGCGGCCCGCCCAAAGGCCGGTAGCGAGGCAGGCGGTCAGCAGGTAGCCGCCGGTGGGTGCCTCCCAATCGAGCATCTCGCCGGCGGCGAAGGTGCCGGGGCGGGCGCGCAGCATGAGGCCAGCGTCGAGCGCCTCAAGTCGCAGCCCGCCCGCCGTGGAAATCGCCTGATCCATCGGGCGGGGGCCCCTGAGCGGCACCGGCAGGGCCTTGAGCGCGGCGGGCAGATCGGGCGCGGTGCGGGCAAACTCCATCGCCAGCGCGAGCTTGGCAGGCTCCAGCCGCAGCGCCTTGCGCAGCCGGTTGCCGAGGCTGTCGCGCGCCCGCGCCTTGGCCAACCGCGCGGCGATCTGATCCGCTGACAGGTCCGGCAGCAGGTCGAGCAGGAGGGGCGCACCGTCGCGCAGGGCACTGCTCACCTCGTAGATGCCGCCGCCCTCCAGCCCGGTGGCGGAGATGACGAATTCGCCACGCGACCGCGCCGTGCCTGCCTGCAACTCCACCCCCTTTACCGGCTGGCCGAAATGCGAGGCCATGTGCGGCGACCAGTCCACGAGAAACCCCATGTTGGCGGGGCGGAACGGGGCGAGGGCGTCGGATGCAAGATATGCGCTCCACCCCCCGTCCGAGCCGAGCCGCGCCCAGCTTGCCCCGCCGCAGGCCAGCACGGTGACGGCGGGGGAGAGCCGCTGTGGCCCCTCGGGCGTGTCGAAGGACACCGCGTCGTCCTGCCACCCGGTCCAGCGCCAGCGGGTGCGGAGATCAACACCCAGGCCGCGCAATTCGGCCAGCACGCTGCGCAGGAGCGGCGAGGCCTTCATCACGCGGGGAAAGACGCGGCCCGTCGAGCCGGTGAACAGTTGTTGGCCATGTTCCCGCGCCCAGTCCTGCACAGCCTCTGGCCCGAACGCCTCGAGCATCGGGCGCAAGCAGTCGGCGCGCGCGCCGTAGGCCGCGAGGAAATCCTCGAACGGCTCATCCTTGGTCAGGTTCAGCCCCGATTTCCCGGCCATCAGGAGTTTGCGACCCGCCGATGGCTTGCCCTCCGCCAGCGTCACGCGCAGCCCGGCGCGGGCCAGCTCGCGCGCTGCCATGAGCCCGGCGGGCCCGGCCCCGATGACCAGCGCTTCCATCACTTGCCCCTTGCCCTCGGTTCACGTTGGGCCATGCTATGGCCCGGAGCGCCGCAATGGATCAAGAGAAACCGCCCGAGACCCCGATCTGCCCGCTGTGCCTGCGGCCCATCCCGCCGGATGCGCGGCAGAGCCTTCACCACCTCGTGCCGAAGCTCAAGGGCGGCAAGGGCGGGCCGGTGGTGCGCCTGCACCAGATCTGCCACAACGAGATCCACGCCACGCTGACCGAGGCGGAGCTGGCGCGGGACTATCACAGTATCGAGGCGTTGCGCGCCCATCCACGGCTGGCGCGGTTCATCGCGTGGGTGGCGAAGCGCCCGCCGGAATTTCACTCGAAGACACCCGGCGCGCGGCGCAAGCGGTGACGTGGCTCAGAGCGCGTGCCAGAGCGACAGGCCGCCGACGAGGACAAGGCTCAGCGCCCAGAGCAGGTCGAGGTTGAACCAGCTTCGCGACAGGAATTTCAGCCCCAGCCAGCGATAGACGCCGAACGCCAGCGTGCCGCCCGCCGCCGTCATGGCAAGGGTGTGGACCACGGCGACGAGGGTGGCGGTGGCCAGCGTGCTGCGCATTAGCGTGGAGGCGGCGGTGTGGCCTGCGCCCTCCTGTGCGAGGTCGCAGATGCCGAGATAGATCGGCACCAGCATCAGCCCCGCGCCGTGCGCCGTGGCCGCGAGGAACGACCATAGCACCAGCCGCGAGGGCGGCACCCGGGCGAGGAACCGGGGGTGCCGCCGGTTGACCAGAAGGTAGAGCCCGAGGCCGATCACGAGACAGGCCGCGCCGATCTGGATTTCGCGCTGCCACGTCACCAGCGAGACCAGCATCGAGAACGGAAACAGGATCGCGGTCATCGCCAGCAGGTGCCCGCCGGCGAGCGCCGCGAGCGCCTGCCACAGGCTGCCGCGCGCACGCTCCATCAGTGCTGCCGAGACCGCGAGCGGCCAGCCCATGCCGGGATTGATGCCGTGGTAGAGCCCCGAGGCGACGACGGCCCACCACAGGGCCGCCGTCGTATTCAGATCAGCCACGCGTCAGACGGACGGATAGCAGAAACTGTCGGTGGAACAGTCGCCGCCCTCGAGGCGAATCTGGTGCGCGCGATAGCCCTTGGGGAAATCGACGTAGAAATCGGGATCGAGCGTCAGGCCGCCGTTCTCGCCGACATGGGCCATCACCATCTGCCCGCCCTCGTCATCAGGGTAGAACTGGTCGTCCCACGTCGAATAGAGCGAGTTGGTCCAGTAGACGCGCTTGCCGTCGCGGCTGATCTCTACCATCTGCGGGCCGTAGGCGAAATCGCGGCCATTGGGGTGCTTGGTGTCCGCCACGATGCCGCCGAGTTCGACCTTGCCCGCGAGGACGGGCTTCATCGGGTCGGAGACATCGTATTGGTGCATCTCGCCGGTGCCCCAGCAGGCGACGTAGAGATACTTGTCGTCGAGGCTGAGGTCGATATCGGTGACCAGGGGCGGCACCGCCTCGAAGCCCTTGAGCAGCGCGGGCAGGTCATCGGGGGCGGCGGGCTGCGGCGGGATGGTGACGGTCTTCTTCGCCTCGAATGTGCCGTCATCCTTGCGCCACCACGTCCAGATCGAGCCTTCGAGATTGGTGGTGTCCACGACCACGCCGCAGAAGCCGTAATCCTTGGCCGGGTCGTGCGCGGGCCGGATTTCGAGCGCCATCTGGTGATTCTCACCAAGGTCGATGGTCTGCACGTTGCGGCGTTCGCGCAGTTTCCAGAAATGGATCGCGTGGCCGTACTTGTTGGACAGCAGGTCCTCGGGCACGATGCCGTTCTCGAATTGCGGTGGCAGGCCCCATTCGGAACTGACCATGTAATCGCGCGGCAGGTTCCACCAGAAATCGTAATGCTTGTCCTGCGCGCCGCGATCCATCTCGTAGCGGCCGAGGATTTCGAACGTTTCGCAATCCATGATGAAGATGCCCGGCGGGCCGTCGGTGCCGTCCTTGCCGCCGCCGCCAAGGGTGCTGACATAGATGCCCTCGGGGCCGCAATGGATGGTGTGCGGGCGCGAATAGCCGGTCTTGGCAAACACTTCCTCGGGTTCGATGATCTTGTGGATTTTCGCCTTGAGCGGCTCCTTGACGTCGATGATGTAGATGCGGCTCGAACGGATGCCGGGGATGATCAGGTATCGCCGTTCGAGAAAGGCATGCCCGGTCAGCGGCGACAGCGAGGACGAACAGGCGTTCCAGCCGAAATGGTGAAACTCGTCGCCGGTGTAGGGCATGATGACCTGATGCAGGATCTGGCCATAGGATTTCGACTTGGGGTCCACATCCACCACGGCGAGCCCGTCCGGCTGGCTGCCGTCGGGGCTGAGCATCAGGGTAAAGGCGAGCGTTTCGGCGGGAGCCTCCATCGCCAGTTTCGGGGTGGCGTGGAACGTGGGATCGGGTCTGAGGTTCATCTGCGGTATCCTCCCTTAATGCGCGCCCAATGGGTAACGCATGAAGCTTTTCGCTGGTTTTTCAGCCTCTCACGAATCCCGGTTTACGGCAAATCCTTTGAAACGGGCCGCCAAACGCAAACGGCCCCGCCGAGGCGGGGCCGTCCGGGTGCCTTGCGGCGCCTTGGCTTACTTGTCGCCCTTGAGCGCCGCGCCGAGAATGTCGCCCAGCGACGCGCCCGAGTCGGACGAGCCGAACTGTTGGACGGCCTCTTTCTCTTCGGCGATCTCGCGGGCCTTGATCGACAGGCCGAGACGGCGGGTCTTGCTGTCGATATTGGTCACGCGGGCATCGACCTTGTCACCGACCGAGAACCGCTCGGGGCGCTGTTCGGAGCGGTCGCGGCTGAGGTCGGAGCGGCGGATGAAGGACTTCATGCCTTCGTATTCCACCTCGATGCCGCCATCCTCGATCGCGGTCACCTCGACGGTGACGATCGAGCCGCGCTTGACGCCGCCCACGGCCTCGGCAAACTTGTCGCCGCCCAGCGCCTTGATCGAGAGCGAGATGCGCTCTTTCTCGACATCCACGTCCGAGACGACAGCCTGAACCACGTCGCCCTTCTTGTAGTTCTGGATGGCGTCCTCGCCACGCTCGTCCCAGCTCAGATCGCTGAGGTGAACCATGCCGTCGATGTCGCCTTCCATGCCGATGAACAGGCCGAACTCGGTGATGTTCTTGACCTCGCCCTCGACCTCGGTTCCCGGCGGGTACTGCTCGGCGAACACTTCCCACGGGTTGCGCATGGTCTGCTTGAGCCCGAGGCTGACGCGGCGCTTGGCCGGGTCGATCTCGAGCACCATGACCTCGACCTCCTGGGAGGTGGAGACGATCTTGCCGGGGTGCACGTTCTTCTTGGTCCAGGACATTTCCGAGACGTGAACCAGCCCCTCGACACCGGGCTCCAGCTCGACGAAGGCGCCGTAGTCGGTGATGTTGGTGACGCGGCCGGTGTGGACAGAGGCCAGCGGATACTTGGCCGCCACCAGATCCCACGGATCTTCCTGCAACTGCTTCATGCCGAGGCTGATGCGGTGCGTCTCCTTGTTGATCTTGATGACCTGGACCTTGACGGTCTCGCCGATCGACAGGATCTCGGAGGGGTGGTTGACCCGGCGCCATGCCATGTCGGTGACGTGCAGCAGGCCATCGACACCGCCGAGATCGACGAAGGCGCCGTATTCGGTGATGTTCTTGACCACGCCGTCAACGGCCTGACCCTCGGTGAGGTTGGCGATGACCTCGGCGCGCTGTTCGGCGCGGCTTTCCTCGAGGATGGCGCGGCGCGACACGACGATATTGCCGCGGCGGCGGTCCATCTTGAGGATCTGGAACGGCTGCTTGAGGCCCATCAGCGGGCCGGCGTCGCGCACCGGGCGCACGTCGACCTGAGAGCCGGGCAGGAAGGCCACCGCACCGCCGAGATCGACGGTAAAGCCGCCCTTGACGCGACCGAAGATCGCGCCCTCGACGCGCTCCTCGTCGGCATAGGCTTTCTCGAGACGGTCCCACGCCGCCTCGCGGCGGGCCATCTCGTGGCTGATCACGGCTTCGCCGCGGGCGTTCTCGGCGGAGCGCAGGTAGACTTCGACCTCGTCGCCGACATGGATGTCGGGCTGCTCGCCGGGATTCGCGAATTCCTTGAGATCGACGCGGCCTTCCATCTTGTAGCCGACGTCGATGATGGCCTGGCCCGCCTCGATGGCGATGACCTTGCCCTTGACGACAGAGCCCTCGTCGGGGGTGTCCATTTCGAGGTTTTCATTAAGGAGGGCCTCGAATTCCTCCATAGATGCGTTCTGAGCCATGTGGCGTTTCATTCCTTTGTAACGTTCATTTTCCGGCCGTGCGGTTGTCTCCGCCGGTCTTTGGGTGGTGTCCACCTGCGGTGGAACGGGGGTTCGTTGGTCAGGCGGGCCACAAAACAAAGAGGGCCGGGGATGCCGACCCTGCTCGCTCTCTTCGGTCCTGCGGCGGTTCCGCCTTGTTGACAACGGGCGTCATAGCGGCCACGCGGGCGTAAATCAAGCGGCAAGATCGCCGGTGCGCGTCAACCCGCGCGCCGCTGCCGCCACAGGGTAAACAGCCCCGCCCCCACGATCAGCGCCGCGCCCAGCGCCACGTTGAGGCGGATGGTCTCGGAAAACACCAGGATGCCGATGGTGCTGGCGAACACCAGTTGCAGGTAGGCAAAGGGCTGCACCGCGCTCGCCTCGGCGACCTCGTAGCACTTGATCAGGGTGTAGTGCCCCGCCGCCCCGGTGATGCAGAGCGCCCCCATCCAGACCCAGTCCGGGCCGGTCATCGGCTCCCAGAACCACGCGCCCACCGCCGTCATCGCGACCGACCCCACGGTGCCGGTCCAGAAGAACGAGGTGGCCGCGTCGTCGAGCTTGGCCACGAACCGCGTGAGCAGCCCGTAGAGCGCGAACATCAGCGCGGCGATGAAGGGGATGATGGCGGCGGGCTGAAACACGCCGAAGCCGGGCTCGAGGATGATGACGACACCGACAAAACCCACGCCGATCGCCACCCAGCGCCGCCAGCCCACGCTCTCGCCCAGAACCGGGCCGGAAAGCGCGGCGATCAATAGCGGGTAGGCGGCGAATACCGCGTGGCTCTCGACCAGCCCAAGGAGGGTGAAACCGTAGATCATCACGCAGATCTCGGCCACCAGAAGCAGCGCGCGAAAGCCCTGCATCAGCGGCTGCGCGGTGGCGGCGGCGGCCATCAGCCCGCCGGCGCGGCGCGCGGCGACGGTCATGACGAAGGCGGCAAAGAACCAGTAGCGGATCATCACCACCATGAACACGTTGTATTCCCCCGCCAGGTGGCGCGAGATGCCGTCCTGCACGGCGAAGATGAAGGTGGTCAGCACCATCATCCAGATGCCGAGGCGGGTGTTCTGATCGGTCATTGCCTGTCCAGTACTGCGCGGGTCATGTGGCGCTTGCGCCCGTATCCCGGAACACGGCTGACAGAAAACCCCGCCGCCTCCAAGCCCCGCCGCACGAAACCCGCCGCCGTGTAGGTGGCCGCCGTTCCGCGCTTTGCTGTGTGGCGGGCGACGCTCTCCATCAGGTCGGGCTGCCAGAGCTCGGGGTTCTTGGCGGGTGAAAACCCGTCGAGAAACCACGCATCGGCCTTGTCCGGCCAATGGTTTAGTGTTTTGCGTGCGTCGCCCTCGACCAGCGTGAAATCGAGATCGGGCAGCGTGATCCGCTGCCCGCCGCCCCGCCAATGCGGCGCAAGCTCTGCGGCGAGCGGTGCGAGATCGGGAAAACGGGATTGCGCGCGGCGCATGTCTGGCGCTGCCATCGGGAATGCCTCGAAAGAAGTGAAGATGAGCCGTCCCGCCACACCTCCCGCCCGCCAGGCATGCAGCGCGGCCAGCAGGTTGAGCCCGGTGCCAAAGCCAAGCTCGGCAATGTGAAACCCGTCGCGGAATCGCGCCGGCAGATCGTTGCCCGCGAGAAAAACGTGCCGCGTCTCGGCGAGACCGTTCTCGAGGCTGAAATACGGATCGTCGAACCGGGTCGAGACCGGCACATCGCCGTCGCGCCAGTCGATCCCGGCCTGCTGGTCCTGCATGGGGCAATCCTCTAGAACGGCGGGCAGGATGCCGGGTGCCGGGGGAATGTGCAATGACCGATGTGACGGTGATGGGGGCGGGGATATTCGGCCTGTCGGTGGCCTGGGCCTGTGCCCGGCGCGGGGCGCGGGTGCGGGTGATCGATCCGGGCGGTCCCGGTGCGGGGGCGTCGGGGGGCCTGGTCGGCGCGCTCGCCCCGCATGTGCCGGAGAACTGGAACGACAAGAAGGCGTTTCAGCTCAAAAGCCTGATCATGGCCGAGGGGTTCTGGCAGGAGGTGGCCGACGCGGGCGGTGTGCAGCCGGGCTATGCGCGGCTGGGCCGGATACAGCCGGTGATGGACGAGAGCGGTCTGGCACTGGCCCGCGCGCGGCAAGCGAGCGCGGCGGCGCTGTGGCAGGGCAAGGCGGCGTGGCGGGTGGAACCTGCCGGGGGAGAATGGTGCCCCGAGAGCCCCACCGGCCACGTCATCCGCGACACGCTGAGCGCGCGCCTGCATCCGCGCCACGCCTGCGAGGCGCTGGTGGCGGCGCTGCGCGCGCGGGGGACTGAGGTGGTGCGCGAGGGACCGCAAGAGGGCCGCGTGCTGTGGGCCACCGGGGTGGCGGGGCTGGAGGAACTGAGCCATGCGGCGGGCCGCGCCGCGGGCAATGGCGTCAAGGGGCAGGCCGCGCTGCTGGCGTTGGACGCGCGCGAGGCGCCGCAACTGTTTGCCGACGGGGTGCACGTTGTGCCCCACGCCGACGGGACCACCGCGATCGGCTCCACTTCCGAGCGCGACTATGACGATCCCGCCGCCACCGATGCGCAACTCGACGACGTGATCGCGCGCGCCTGCGCGGCGATCCCCGCGCTGGCCGGTGCGCCGGTGATCGAACGCTGGGCCGGGCTGCGCCCGCGCGCGCGAAGCCGCGCACCGATGCTGGGGGCGCACCCGCTGCGGCACGGTGAGTTCATCGCCAATGGCGGGTTCAAGATCGGCTTTGGCATGGCGCCGAAGGTGGCCGAGGTGATGGCCGAGCTGATGCTCGACGGGGTGGACCGCATCCCCGCCGGCTTTCGCCCGGAGGCCTCGCTATGACTGGGCCGCGCCTTGCCAGCCTTGACCATCTCGTGCTGACCGTCGCCGACATCGGGGCGACGGTCGCCTTCTACCAGGACGTGCTGGGGATGGTGCCGGAGGTGTTCCGCGCCACGGATGGCAGCGCCCGTCACGCGCTGCGTTTCGGCACGCAGAAGATCAACCTGCATCAGGCCGGGGCCGAGTTCACCCCGCGCGCCGCGCGCGCCACCCCCGGCTCGGCCGATCTGTGTTTCCTGTCCGATGTGCCGCTCGGCGATTGGCAGGCGCATTTCGCGGCGCTGGGCGTCGCGGTCGAGGACGGCCCGGTGCCGCGCAGCGGGGCCACGGGGCCAATCGTCTCGCTCTACCTGCGCGACCCCGATGGCAACCTGCTGGAGATCTCCAACCGGGCGGTGTGAGCGCGGGGGGAGGTTTTGGCCTTGACCTACCTTTGGGGATGACGTGCGGAGCCGCGCGAGGGCCCGTCCGCCGGGTGGGCGCTGAAACAGTTGTGGTCTTCGCTTTATGGTGCAAAATACTTCAACAATTGTGCGGGGTTAAACGTTGCAAAAGCGCCCGCCCGAGGGGGCGGACGGGCGCTCGCGCGGCGGCGTGCAAGCACGCCTCTATTCCGCGCGAGGCAGGAGGCGAATGGCAGCGCCCGACCAAACCCGATCAACCTTCGACGATGCGCCTGCGCACTCGGCCGCCGGGCGCGTCGCCCGCGTGGCGAGCAAAGAGCGCGTCGCAGAGAGGGGTGGCCCTCCGTTTGCCCTCCGGCGGTCAGGCAGCGGCAAGGGGCCGCTCGCGGACCGGCAGGTGCACCAGCGCCGAGAACGCCCCCACCCCAACGCCGATCCACCACACCAGCGAATAGTCGCCGTGCAGGTCGTAGAGCCGCCCGCCCAGCCACACGCCGAGGAAGCTGCCAAGCTGATGCGAGAAGAACACGATCCCGTAGAGCGTGCCCATGTAGCGCAGACCGTAGATATGCGCGATCAGCCCGGATGTGAGCGGCACCGTGGCCAGCCACAACGACCCCATCGCCACCGAAAACAGCAGCACCGTGCCCGGCGTGATCGGCGTCAGCATGAAGGCCGCAGCCACCACCGTACGCGCGGCATAGATGCCCGCAAGCAGGTGCTTGCGCGAATGACGGTTGCCAAGCCAGCCCGCCATCAGCGTGCCGCCGATATTGGCAAGGCCGATGAGCGAGATCGCCACCGCGCCCAGCGCCGATGTGGTGGTGATGCCGATATTGTGCAGCACGCCGCCGGGCAGGATCGGGCCGCACATCTCGGTCACCAGCGCCGGGAAATGCGCGGTGATGAAGCCAAGCTGATAGCCGCAACTGAAGAATCCCAGGAAGATGAGCGCGTAGGACGGATCGCGAAATGCCTGTTGCAGCGCGTCGCCCATGGATTGTTCCAGCACAGCGCGGCCCGCGGGCGCAGGCGCGCGCATCAAGGGCAGCATCACCAGCACCGCGAGGATGGTCACGGCAAACACCACGAACACGCCCTGCCATGTCATGAAGCCGAGCATCCATTCGGCCACCGGCGCGCCGAACACCTGCCCCGCCGATCCCGCGGAGGTAGCGATGGCGAGGCTCATCGAGCGGTTCTCGTCCGAGCTTGCCCGACCGACCACCGCGAGGATGACGCCAAAGCCGGTCCCGGCGATGCCGAAGCCCACCAGCACCTCGTAGACGTGGTGCGCCTGCGGAGACACGGCGAACGACGACAGCACCAGCCCGGCCGCATAAACGAGCGCGCCTGCGACGATGGCGCGGCGGTCGCCCATCTTCTCGGCCAGCGCGCCGAAAATGGGCTGGCCGATCCCCCAGGCGAGGTTCTGGATGGCGATGGCGAGCGAGAACTCGGCGCGGGGCCAGTTGAACTCTTCCGCGATCGGAATCTGGAACACGCCGAAAGAGGCACGGATCGCGAAGGAGATCATCAGGATGGTGCAGCCTGCGATCAGGACGGGTGTTATCAGGGGGGCGGATTTCTGCATGGGGCCTCGCGCGGGATCGGGCGCAGATTACGCCACCGCGCGGCGGCGTCAATTCAGGCTTTGTGGTGGCGTCCATCACGCAGGCGCAAGCCGTCGGATCAGCGGCGCCATGATGAGCGGGGTGAGATACATCGGCAATTGATAGAGCCCCACGAACAGCAGCAGCGCCGCAGCCGTCTCGGGCGGCAGCGCGCCGAGGAACAGCGCGAGGTTGCGGTTGCCCGCGATGACTGCCAGCGCCGGGGCGCCCTGCGGCGCGCGGTGGCGGGCCAGAAGCAGCGTAATCACCTGCGCGCCGAAGCCGAGCGCAAAGACCGCCGCGAGTGTGGCCCAGAAGGCGGGACCGGGGGCCTTGAGCGCGGGCCCCACGGCGGACATGAGGCCGACCACAACCACCGCCATGGCCAGCGTGATGAGCCCGTCCACCGCGCCCTGCCCCGCCGGTCCGCGCAGCCACGCCACCCGCCCCCGCAGCACGATGCCCGCACCCCCCGCCACCGCGATCACCGCCAGCAGGCGCAGTGCCGCCTCGACCACCACCAGCGGCGCGCCGAACACCGGCAACAGCCAGAACACCGGCAGCACCGTCAGCGGCAACAGCGCCGTGCCCAGCACCAGTTGCCGCAGCGCCGGGGCGGGATCGCCGCCCGCGAGGATCGTCAGGCCGGGGCTGCCGGTCATCGGCGGCGCGGCCAGCACCAGCACCAGGCCGATGCCCAGAACGCTCGCCTGTGCCCCCAGCGCCCAGAGCCCGACGATGGCCACCACCGGCAGCGCCACCTGCATCACCAGCGTGACGGCAAGATAGCCCGGCAAGGACCGGCGGCCCGGAAACGCCGCGCGCATATCAACCCGCAGCGTGGCGAGGAACAGCAGGAACGCGATCATCGGGAAGATAAGCGGCGCCATCGTGCGCGCCAGCCCCGGTGCCAGCGCCCCCACCGCGAGGCCCGCCACCAGCACCAGCCGCCCGTGACGGGCCAGCGCCGCGAGCGCGCCGCTCACACCGCTGCCGCGCCGCGCGCCGCCTGATCGTAACAGCCCGACAGCGCGCGCAAGAGCGCCGCCAGCCGCGACATCTCTTCCCGGTCAATTCCCAGTTGTTCCACCGAGCGCACCAGCAATTCCTCGCGCACGCGGCCATAGCGGGTGCAGTAATCGGCTCCCGCCGCGGTGATGGAGACGGTCTTTTCCTTGCCCTTGCGCCCGGTCTCTACAAGGCCGTGACGCTCCAGTTTCTTGACCGCGTAGCTGACGAGGTGGGTATCCTCGACATTGAGCACGAGGCAGATATCCGCGAGGCTCTTGGGCCGGTCGCGATGATGCACGAGATGAACCACCAGCACCTCGAGCGGCGCGAGACCGGGCATTCCAGCGGCGGTCATGCAGCGCGACATCCAGCGCTGGAACGCGTGATTGGCCATCGTGAGGGCAAACTCCATCTCCGACAGCTCGGGCATGCCAGAGCTGGCAAGATGGGCCGAGGACACGACCGGTCCCGGCGTCAGCGGGCGAGCATCGTCTGCGGGATCCATAGGGCGATCTCCGGGAACAGGGTCAGGATGGCGGTGGCGGCCACCAGAAGGAGGAAGAAGGGAAATGCGTGGCGCGCGATCTCGAAGATGCCGCGCCCGGTGATGGATTGCAGCACGAACAGGTTGAAACCGACGGGCGGCGTGATCTGGCTCATCTCCACCACCAGAACGAGGAAGATGCCGAACCAGATCGGGTCTATCCCGGCGGCCAGCACCATCGGCAGGATCACCGAGGTGGTCAGCACGACGATCGAGATGCCGTCGAGGAACATCCCCAGCAGGATGAAGAACACCACCAGCGCCGCCAGCAGCATCCCCGCCGAGTATCCCTGCTCTCCGATCCAGGCCGCCAGCGCGCGCGGGATGCCGGTATAGCCCATCGCCACGGTCAGGAACGCCGCCCCCGCGAGGATGAAGGCGATCATGCAGCTGGTGATCGTGGCGCCGCGCAGCGCGCCCCATGTGCTCTGCCAATTGAGCGAGCCGCCCATGCCGGACAGGATCAGCGCGCCCAGCACACCCACCACCGCCGCCTCCGTGGGCGAGGCCAGCCCCGCGTAGATCGAGCCGATGACCGCGACGATGAGCAGGATCGTCGGCCCCAGCAGCACGATGGCGCGCAGCTTGTCGGCCCATGTGGTGGCGGGCTCGGCGACGGGCATCCGGTCGCGATGGGTGAGCGCCCAGAGCATGGTGTAGCCCGAGAACAGCGCCGCCAGCATCAGCCCCGGGCCGATCCCTGCGAGGAAAAGCCGCGCGATGCTCTGCTCGGTCGCGGCCCCATAGACGATCAGGATGATCGACGGCGGGATGAGAAAGCCGAACGTGCCCGAGCCCGCCAGCGTGCCGATGATCATGCGGTCGTCATAGCCGCGCCGCGTCAGTTCCGGCACCGACATGCGCCCCACCGTGGCCGTGGTGGCCGCCGACGAGCCGGAAACGGCGGCGAAAAGCGCGCAGCCGAAGATGTTGGCGTGCAACAGCCGCCCCGGCAGCCGGGTGGTCAGCGGGGCCAGCCCCGAGAACATGTCCGACGACAGGCGCGAGCGGAACAGGATTTCGCCCATCCAGATGAACATCGGCAGCGCGGTCAGGTCCCAGATATTGAGCGCGCCCCACACCTTGGTGGCAAAGACCAGCTCCACCGGGGCCGACGAGGCCATGAGCATCGCCGCCAGCCCCACGGCGATGAGCGCGAACCCCACCCACAGCCCCAGCGCGAGGCAGCCGAAGAGGATCGCCACGAGGACGAGCGAGAGGGCCTCAATGCCCATCGGTGCCTCCCTTCTTCGCCTCTTCGGCGCGGCGATAATCGGGGGTCTGCCCGCGCAACAGCGCCACCAGCGCATCGACGAGCGCCAGTGCCAGCAACGCAAGGCCCGCCACCATCACCGCCTGCGGCACCCAGAGCGGGAATTTCGCCATGCCGAAGCTGACCGCGTCGAAGGTATAGCTGTCGCGCGCCTGCACGAATGCGCTGTAGAGCGCGAAGCCGCACAGCCCCAGCGCCCCGAGCAGCACCGGCACCGAAAGAATCCGCGCCAGCGGCGCGGGCAGGCTGTCGGTCAGCATGGTGACGCGGACGTGCCCGCCGGCGCGCAACGTGCCCGCCAGCGCCAGGAACGCCGCGCCCACGAACAGGAAGCCGCCCATCTCCGACAGCGAGGTGATGGCGATGCCCACAGGCTCGCGCCCCGCCGCGATCAGGCTTCGGTCGATCACCCGGCCTACCACCTGCACCAGCACCAGAACGGCGATCGCCACCAGCGCCAGCGCGGCAAGGACGAACCCTGCATCGTAAAGACGGTCGAGCGTCCTGCGCAGCATGGCACGGCTCCTGTCTGTCCGGGATGAGAGGACGCGGGCGGGAAAGCCCGCCCGCGCACCCGCTCAGTTGCGGGCGTAGTTGTCGAGGATCAGCTCACCCTCTGGACCGGCGGCCTTTTTCCATTCCGCGGTCATGGTCTCGCCGATCTCGCGCAATTGCTTGGCCAGTTGCCCGGAGGGCTGGTGCACCTGCATGCCGTTTTCCTCCAACGTGGCGATCTTGGCCTCGGTTTCGGCCACCGACATTTCCCAGCCACGCAGCTCGGCCTGCGCCGCCGCCTCGATCAGCGCGTCCTGCTGATCCGCGGGCAGCGCGTCAAAAGCGCGGGTGTTGACGAACACCATGTTCTTGGGCAGCCAAGCCTGCGTGTCGATGTAATGGCCGACGAAATCCCACGCCTGCGACGACACGCCAGTAGAGGGCGAGGTGATCATCGCCGAGATGCGCGAGGTGGAAAAGGCAGTCGGGATGTCGCCCGCCTCGACCGTCGTCGGCACCGCGCCCATGAGTTGCGCCAGCCGTTCGGTGGCGGTGTTGTAGGCGCGGAAATTGACGCCCTGAAGCTGCTCGGTCGAGGTCACCTCCTCGGTGACATAGAGGCTCTGACCCGGCCACGGCACGGCATAGAGCAGCGTCAGCCCCTGGTCGGCCAGCTTGGCCGCGATCTGGTCGCGCGACGCTTCCCACAGACGGGCGGCATCGTCATAGCTCGCCGCGAGGAAGGGCACCGAATCGACGCCGAACACCGCGTCCTCGTTGGCGAGCTGCGACATCAGGATTTCACCGATGGGGGCAAGGCCCCGGCGCACGGAATCGCGGATTTCCGGGTGCGCATAAAGCGAACCCGCCGAGTGCACGGTGATGGAGAGCGCGCCGTCGGTGGCGCTGGCCACATCTTCGGCGAACTGCATGATGTTCTGCGTGTGAAAGACGGAATCGCCGTAAGGCGTGGGCATGTCCCAAGTGGTCTGCGCGGTGGCCGCGCCCGCGCCGAGGCCGAGGGCAAAGGCCCCCGACAGCGCCATGTTGAATAGATGTTTCATGAGGTGCTCCCTGTTGCAAATCGTGGCACCGAGACCGCACGCGGCGGGCCGACGCAAGGGAAGCTTGCCCTGTCATTGATAATTTGTCAACAAAATGCCTGCGTCCTGTCAGGGTGCGGCAAGCCGCGCGACAAGCGGGGCCGGTCCCGGCTTCCCGTCGTCGCCGATCAGCACCGGCTCTGCCAGTAGCTTGAGCGTCACCACCCCGGCACCATGCCCGTAGCGATGCCCCATCGAATGGCCCAGCGCGACGCGCCAGCCAGGGCGCGGGTTGAGCGCATCCCGCGCGGGTCCCAGCCCGGCCTTCATGTGGTGGGCGATATCCCAGTGCTGCACCACGCCGGCGTGACGGGTGACGACCCAACAATGCATGTCGTCGGTGACACCGCCCTTCTCCGCCGGAAAGAAATAGCCATAGACATAGCCCGCCTCGAACCCGGCGGCGCGCAGGCTCGCCACGAGGTAGGTGTTGATGTCGATGCAAGAGCCCGGCGTCAGGCCGCAGTAAAGGTAGGGCACCGCCTCGGTGCCGTCATTGAACCGCACATCTGGATGGGCATAGGCAAAGCGCGCCTCTGCTTCCGCCACCAGCGCCGCGATGCCCGCCATGCCGCCGCCCGCCGCGCGGGCCATCTCCACGCTTGCCTGCGCCAGATCGTCGGCGGGGGTGGTGTAGCGCGTCGCGCGCGGGGCGAACATGATGTCCGGATAGGCGGGACCGCCAGGCGCGATCTCGTAGGACAGCGTCAGCGGCCCGCCCTCCGCCGCGATCTCGAGCGCGGCAAGGCCCAGCTCCGGCTCGGGCAGGACGGCGGCGATGCGCCCGCCTGTGATGGACGCGGCGGCGACGGCCTCGGCGGGGGTGGCCATCCCCGCCGGGGCCAGCAGCCGCGCGCCCGACTCAAGGCCCGCGATCTCGACGGTAAGCCGCCTCATGTCAGGTTCCACATCTGGAACAGCAGCCCGGCGGCGAACGCCCCCGTCAGCGACAGCGCGAGGTAGAGCGCGAAGACGCGGGGCTTTACCAGCGCCCACACCGCGATCGCCGCGGGCAGCGAGGTGACGCCGCCCGCCACGAGAAAGGCAAGCCCCGCACCGGGCGCCATCCCCTGCCCGACCAGCCCACCCACCAGCGGCAACGCGGCATAGCCGTTGAGATAGGCGGGCACACCGACGAGGGTGCCAAGCACGATTGGCATCAGGCCGGTGCCGCCCAGCACGCCGGTGATCGTCTCGGCGGGGATGAAGGCCAGCATCAGGCTTTCGAGGACAAAGGCCAGCGTCAGCCATTTCAGCAGGAACAGGGTGACGCTCGCTGCCTCGCGCCCGAACTTCGCGCGCCGCTCCGGGTCGATCCAGAAGCGCCACACCACCGGTTTCGGGTCGCGCAGTTTCGACCCGCCGCAGCCGCCGTTGCCAATGCCCTCGCGCAGCGGATCGGCGAGGCCCCCGGCGCGGCCCAGGAAATGCACCACCCAGCCGCCCATCAGGCCGAGGCCAATGGCCGCCAGCGTCTTGGCGATAGCGAATTCAAGGCCCAGAACGCCCGTCGTCAGCACGAACATCGACGGGTCCATTACCGGCGAGGCGAGCCAGAACGCCATCACCGCCGACAGCGGCACCCCCATCGCCAGCAGCGCCGCGATGAGCGGGATCACCCCGCAGGAGCAGAACGGCGACAGCCCCCCTGCCAGCGCCGCCAGCAGGATCATCACCGCCGGCGCGCCGGTAAAGGCGCGGGCGATCAGGTTGTCGGCGCCGGTGGCCGTGGCCCAGGCCGCGACGGCGATGGACAGCACGAGGAAGGGCGCGGTGCCCGCCAGCGCCTCGGCCGTGAAGGCAATCGACGCCCCCGCCTGCGCGCGGTCAAACACGGCGAGCACGGCGAGGATCAGCGCGGTGACGAGCCAGACGCTGTGTTTGCGCCAGGCGGTGCGCAGCACGGTGGCGGCACGGGGCGGGGTAAGGGTGGAGTCGCTCATTTTTACATCCCTAGTTATGTCGTGATTTTAGGCCCAAAAAATCAGGCCGCGCTATCGGTGGAGGCCAGCCGCACGCCGGTGCAGCATTCGGCGGTGAGAAAATCGAGCATGGTCCGCATCGCGGCGAAATCCACGCGGTTCAGGATGGTGCGGCCCTGCCGCTCCTGCAGCACCAGCCCGGCATCGACCAGCGTCGAGAGATGGTGCGCCAGCGTCGAGGGGGCCTGCCCGAGGTGCTGCCCGATCTCGCCCACGCTGAGCCCCTCGTCACCCGCGCGCACCAGCAAGCGAAAGATGGCGAGGCGGGTGTCGTGGCCAAGCGCGGCGAGCGCGCGTGAGGTGGGGCTTGTTTGTGTCATGCGGTCAATATAACTATAAAACTAGTTATGTCAATCCACCAGATCCGCCCGCGCCTCCATCGTCGCCACCCCGTCCACCGCGCGCCGCACGCGCAGGTCCAGCCCGCCCGCTGTCTCGCGCGCCTCGATGGCCACCGCCGCGCCGCAGATGAGCGGGCTGAGACCGCGATAGGAAAAGCGGCGAACCGTGCGGTTGGCTACGTGAACCGCGAGGTTCATCATCCAAACCGCCTGCATCGGCCCGTGCACCACGAGCCCCTCGTAGCCCTCGATCTGCGTGGCATAGGGGTGGTCGTAAT
This sequence comes from Roseovarius sp. A46, assembly GCF_004126395.1. Classification (NCBI taxonomy): domain Bacteria; kingdom Pseudomonadati; phylum Pseudomonadota; class Alphaproteobacteria; order Rhodobacterales; family Roseobacteraceae; genus Roseovarius; species Roseovarius sp. A46. Next base: position 45,678 of record NZ_PVWS01000015.1, read on the forward strand.
GGATGCGGTGGCCGTTGAAGGTGAGCGCCGAGAACCGAAACAGCAGCGTCGGGTCGGGCGTGAGGTGCCACGTCTCGGACCCCGGCCAATCCTCTGCGGGCGTGGGCACGCGCGCCTGCCCCGGCTTCGGATCCTCGCGATAGACGATGTCCTGCCGCTCGGTGATGCGCGGCGCGCCCTCGACGCGGTAGACATGGCGCTGCGTGACGAAACCCAACTGCCCGCTGCGCCCCTGCTTGAACGTCACGTCGTCGATCACCGTCTCGCGCGTCACCATTTCGCCGGGCGCCAAGGGCGCATGGAACTCCAACTCGCCCCCCGCCCACATCCGGCGCGGCAGTGGCAGGGCGGGCAGGAAAATGCCCGTTTTCGGGTGGCAGTCCCGGCCAAGGCGCGCGGGCTCCACCACATCCGGCACGAGGCACCAGTGCAGCCCCACGGGCACCTCTGCCTCGGCCAGGTATCCGGCCAGAGTGGCGCGGTACTGCGCGATCAGGCGGTCCGAGACGGGCTCGCTCCGCGTATAGCCCCAGCCGATCCAATCTGAATAGTCGTTCATTTTCTGCCCCTTATTCCCCCCGCCCGGGCCCGTAGGACTTGGGCAGGCCGAGCACCCGCTCGGCAATATGGCACAGGATCAGGTTGGTCGAAATCGGCGCGATCTGGTAGAGCCGCGCCTCGCGGAACTTGCGCTCGACATCGTATTCCTCGGCGAAGGCAAAGCCGCCGTGGGTCTGCATGCAGGCCTCGGCGGCCTCCCAGCTTGCCTCGGAGGCGAGCAGCTTGGCGGTGTTGGCCTCGACCCCCGGGTTCTCGCCCGCGTCATACATGGCCGCCGCGCGGTAGACGATCGCCTCGGCGGCCATCATGTGCGCCTGCGCGCGCGCCAGAGGGAACTGAACCCCCTGGTTGGCGCCGATGGGTTCGCCGAATACCACCCGCTCGCTCGCGTAGGCCGCGCCGGTCTTGAGGAACCACTTGGCATCCCCGATGCACTCGGCGGCAATCAGGATGCGCTCGGCATTCATGCCCGAGAGGATGTAGCGAAAGCCCTTCCCTTCCTCGCCGATCAGGCTGTCCGCGGGGATGCGCAAATTGTCAAAGAACACCTCGGTGGTGGCGTGGTTGATCATCGTGCGGATGGGGCGGATTTCCACGCCGTTGCCGATCTTGTCGCGCAGGTCGACGAGGAACACCGACAGCCCATCGGTGCGCGAGGCCGCCTCGTCACGCGGGGTGGTGCGGGCCAGAAGGATCATGAGATCGGAATGTTCCACCCGCGAGGTCCATATCTTCTGGCCGTTGATGACATAGTCATCGCCCTCGCGCCGGGCCGTGGTCTTCAATGCCAGCGTGTCCGTGCCGCTCGTCGGCTCGGTCACGCCGAACGCCTGAAGCCGCAGCGAGCCGTCGGCGATGCCCGGCAGATACGCCGCCTTTTGTGCCGGTGATCCGTGGCGCAGGAGCGTACCCATCGTGTACATCTGCGCGTGGCAGGCGGCGGCGTTGCAACCCTGCCGGTGGATTTCCTCGAGGATCACCGCGGCGGCGGTAAGCGGCAGGTTCGAGCCGCCGTATTCCTCGGGGATCATCGCGGCGAGATAGCCCTCGCGGATGAGGGCCGCGACGAATTCGGTCGGGTAGGCGCGCCGCGCATCGAGATCGCGCCAATAGGTGCCGGGAAACCCCGCGCAGACCCGCGCCACGCCGTCGCGGATATCGGCATGCGCAGCGGTGGGATCGAATGTGGTCATGGTGTTTGCCCCCGTCTTTTCCGGTTGATACCTCGCAGGTTTTGCATCCGAGGGGAATATCGGGCCCGCGCGAAACCGGGCTTTCCTCTGCCGCCACGACCCGGCATTGTCTGGTCCGCAATCAAAGGAGCCTGCCCATGCCTGCCGATCTCTCTGGTCTTCTCGTTGTTTCGGTCGAACAGGCGGTGGCCGCGCCCTATTGCTCGGGGCGGCTGGCCGAGGCGGGGGCGCGGGTCATCAAGGTGGAGCGGCCCGAGGGCGATTTCGCACGCGGTTATGACAGCCACGTACATGGAGAGAGCGCCTATTTCGTCTGGCTCAACCGGGGCAAGGAATCGGCCTGCCTCGACCTGCGGCAAGACACCGATCGCGCGCTGATGGAGCGGATGCTGGCACGCGCGGATGTGTTCATCCAGAACCTTGCGCCGGGGGCCATCGACCGGCTGGGATTTGCCCCCGACCGGCTGCGTGCCGACAATCCGCGGCTCATCACCGTTTCGATCTCGGGTTATGGCGAGGAGGGGCCGCTGGCCGATCTCAAGGCCTATGACCTGCTGGTGCAGGCCGAATCGGGGCTGTCGTCGATCACCGGCAACGCGGCGGGGCCTGCGCGCACCGGCGTGTCGGTCTGCGATATCGCGGCGGGAATGACGGCCTATCAGGCGATCCTCGAGGCGCTGATCGGGCGCGCCGCCACCGGGACGGGGCGGCATGTCGCGGTGTCGCTGTTTCACGCGCTCGCCGACTGGATGAACGTGCCGTATCTGCAATACGCCTATGGCGGCAAGGTGCCGGCGCGCGCGGGGCTCAACCACCCGACCATCGCGCCCTATGGTGTCTACGAGGGGGCGGACGGCAAATCGCTGCTGATCTCGATCCAGAACGAGCGCGAATGGGCCGCGTTTTGCGAGGTGATCCTCGGGGATGCGGCGCTTGCCCGCGACCCGCGATTCGACAGCAATTCCGCGCGCGTCGCCAACCGCCCGGCGCTCGACGCGATCCTGCGGCCGGTGTTTGCCGCCGTGGCACGCGACGAAATGGCCGAGCGGCTGCGCGCGGCGCGAATCGCCTATGGGCGGGTGAGCGACATGGAAGACCTCGTCGCCCACCCGCAGAATCGCCACGTCACCGTCGAGACGCCCTCGGGGCCGGTGCGAATGCTGGCCCCCGGCGCATTGGTGGACGGCGCGCCACGCACGCCCGGACCGGTGCCCGGGCTCGGGGCGCATACGGGCGCCGTGCGCGCGGAGTTTTCAGGTGAGTGACGCGGGCGGGCGGATCGCGGCGCTCCTGTCGGAGACCGGGGCGCGCGACGTGCTCGATATTGGCTGCGGGGGCGGCGAGATGGCGCGGGTATTGGTGCAGGCGGGCCATGCCGTGACAGGCATCGACCCGGCCCCGCAGGCCATCGCGGCGGCGCGCGAACGGGTGCCGGAGGCGCGATTCGTGATCGGCGGAGCCGAGGCGCTGCCTTTCGGGCCGGGCAGCTTTGACGCCTGCGTGTTCCTCAACTCGCTGCACCACGTGCCGGTGCCACTGATCGAGACCGCGCTGTGCGAGGCGCTGCGCGTGTTGCGCCCTGGCGGCGAGGTGATCGTGGTGGAACCGCTGGCGGAAGGGCCGTTTTTCGAGGTGATGCGCCCGGTGGAGGACGAAGCAGACATCCGCCGCGCCGCCATCGCCGCAATCGACGCGGTGATGACGGCTGATGCTGTCGGCCCGGCACCGGAGACGTGGCGACGGCCCACGCCGGTGGCCGATCTGGGGGCGTTCATCGAGTATCTCGCCCGCGTCGATCCCGCCCGTCGCGCCGTGGCCGAAGCGCAGCGCCCGGTTTTGACACGCCTTTTCGCCCGGCACGCGCGCCGCGCCGGGGATGGATTCGTGCTCGATCAGCCGCTTCGCATGTGGCGGCTACGGCCTGTTTGACAGCACAGCACGAGATTCGGGCTGGCGCGTTATGTGTTTTTGTGCTTTTTTTCCCGGTAAAGGGAGAAAACGCGCGTGTTCAGCTTTGGCGACATCATGGCAGAGGCACTCGGCCTGATCCTGACATGGGATCGGGACCTGAGCGAAATCGTGCTGTTGTCGCTGCGCGTGACGTTCACGGCCGTGGCCATCTCGTGCCTGATCGGCCTGCCGCTGGGCGCGGTCGTGGGGGCATTCGGCTTTCGCGGGCGGGGCACGGTGACGGTGCTGCTCAATGCGCTGATGGGGCTGCCGCCGGTGGTGGTGGGGCTGTTTGTCTACCTGATGCTGTCGAACGCGGGGCCCTTGGGCATCCTCGGGCTGCTCTATACCCCCACGGCGATGATCATAGCGCAGACCATCCTCGTGACCCCCATCGTGGCGGCGCTGACCAAACAGGTGGTGGAGGATCTGCACGGCGAATATGCAGAGCAATTCGCCTCGTTCGGGCTGACGGCACGGACGCGTGTCGCCGCTCTTCTGTGGGACGCGCGCTATAGCTTGCTGACAGTGGCGCTCGCCGGTTTCGGCCGCGCGGTGGCCGAGGTGGGGGCCGTGCTGATCGTGGGTGGCAATATCAACCACGTGACGCGGGTGATGACCACGACCATCGCTTTGGAGACTTCCAAGGGCAATCTGGAACTGGCGCTGGCGCTGGGCGTGTTGCTGCTGGGGCTGGCGGTGATCGTCAATGCCGCGGTGATGGCGCTGCGCGCCTCGGCGGTGCGGGCAGCCTATGCGTGACACGGTGATCGATATCCGCGCCGAGAGCGCCGTTGCCGCGCAACCGCTGCTGGCGGCGCGCGGCTTGAGTTTCTCGGCGGGCGGGCAGACCCTCATTCACGGCATCGACCTCGGGATAGAGCCGGGCAAGCGCACCCTCGTCATGGGCGCGAACGGCAGCGGCAAGAGCCTGCTTCTGCGGCTGCTGCACGGGTTGCTCACGCCGTCATCGGGAGATGTGCTGTGGCGCGGCCATGCGCCCGACCGCGGCGCGCGCCGGGCGCAGGCAATGGTGTTTCAGCGTCCCGTGATGCTGCGCCGGTCGGTGCTGGCCAATCTCAACTTCGCGCTCAAGGTCCACGGGATGGCGGGCCGCGCCCGCGCGGAGCGCGCGCAGGAAGCGCTGGACATGGCGCGGCTCTCCGACCTGGCAGGCCAACCCGCGCGCGTGCTGTCGGGCGGCGAGCAACAGCGCCTCGCCGTGGCGCGCGCGCTGGTGTGCGAGCCGGACCTGCTGTTCCTCGACGAGCCCACCAGCAGCCTCGACCCCGCCTCGACGCAGATGATCGAGGATCTGGTGAATGCAGCCCATGCACGCGGGGTGACCATCGTGATGGTCACCCATGATCTGGGTCAGGCGCGGCGCATGGGCGACGAGGTGATCTTTCTCGATGCCGGGCGCGTCGCGGAGCGCGGACCGCTCGACCGGGTTCTGGGCGCGCCGCGCTCGGAGGCCGCCCGCGCCTGGACGCAGGGGCGGCTCTATACCGGAACATCCCACTGAACCCCAATCAAACACGGAGCGTGCAATGTTCAGACGTCACCTTCTTTCGCTTGCCCTCGGCGCGACTCTGGCCCTCGGGGTCGGTGCGGTGCAGGCGCAGGACGCGTTCATCGTGGTGCAATCGACCACATCGACGCAGAATTCGGGCCTGTTCGACCATATCCTGCCGATGTTCGAGGAGGAGACAGGCATCGAAGTCCGGGTCGTGGCCGTGGGCACGGGCCAGGCGATCAAGAACGCCGCCAATGGCGATGGCGACGTGCTCTTTGTGCATGCCAAGCCGGCGGAGGAGAAGTTCGTGGCCGAGGGGCACGGCGTGACACGGTTCGACGTGATGTACAACGATTTCGTCATCGTCGGCCCGCCCGCCGATCCCGCCGGTGTGGCGGGGATGAGCGACGTGGGCGCGGCCCTCACCAAGATCGCCGAAACGCAGGCGCCGTTCGCCTCGCGCGGGGATGACAGCGGCACCAACAAGGCAGAATTGCGCCTGTGGAAACTGGCCGGGATCGACGCGCAGGGCGCGTCGGGCGGCTGGTATCGAGAGACGGGTTCGGGCATGGGCGCGACACTCAACACCGGCACGGCGATGGGCGCCTATATCATGACCGACCGCGCCACCTGGATCGCCTTTGGCAACAAGGGGGACTACGGCATCGTCGTGGAAGGTGATCCGAAGATGTTCAACCAATACGGCATCATCCTCGTGAACCCGGAAAAGCACCCGAGCGTCAAGGCCGAGGCCGGGCAGACCTTCATCGACTGGGTGCTCTCGGACGCGGGCCAAGCCGCGATCGCGGGCTATGAAGTGGACGGACAGCAGCTCTTTTTCCCGAACGCAGGGGGCTGAACCTGAGCATCCTCAGTCGCAGGCGTCCCGCGACAGGGTGCCGTCCGGCATGACCGTGTTGCACAGGATTGCCCCCTCGAAGCGCGCGCCCGTCACGTCGGCCCCTTTCAGCCGCGCGCCGGAGAGATCGGCGCCTCGGAAATCCGCGTCGCGCAGCGAGGCGTCCGTCAGCGTCGCCGCCTTGAGCGATGCCTCGCGGAAATCCGCCCGGTCCATGCGCGCCTCGTCGAGCATGGCGAGAAAGAGGTCGGCGGCAGAAAAATCGCTTTCCTCCATGTTCGCCCCCGTCAGGTCCGCCCCGACAAGCGCCTCCCCGGTGAGACTTGCCTCGCGCAGGTCGCAGCCCGGGCAGGAGCCATCCCGCTCCAATGCGTCCGTGTCGGACGCGGCGGGCGAGGCAAGGGCGAGAAGCCCCGCGAGAATGACAAAGTGATACGTCATCGGCTGTCCTTTGGAATGCGACGCGATAGCGTCGGGCCGGGGCGCCCGGATGCAACCCCGGCCCTGCCGGTCACTGGTTCTGGTCATTCATGGCCTGAACGCGCTTGATGATCCGCTGGTTCAGCGTCTGATCATTGTTGGCGGCCACAGCGATCTCTGTGTAGCGGTCAAGCGTGAGGCCCTCGGTGTCCTCGATCACTTGCATGATCTCGGTATTGGCCTCTTCGACGATGGCGGCCTGCTGCTCCTCGGTCTCGGCGCTTTGCACGAGCGTGCTGTATCTCTGGCGCACATCAGCCACCTGGAGCAGGGCCTCGGTAAAGATATCAAGCTCTTCGGTGGAATAGCTCGCGTCCTGCTGTGCGGCGGCGGTCTGGGTGGTGACGACGGTCACCGGCGCGGCAGCGAACGCCAGCGCGATGGCCGTCGTCGTTGCCTTGAATATCGTTCGGGTGGGCATAGGGCCTCCTCTGGTCCAGGGTGTCTGCGCCGCGGGCACCTGGCCGCGAACGCTCGATCAACCTAAGAGCCGTGCCGCTGCGCGCAAACGGCTGAGCGGTTTCTTGCCCAGATGAGCGTTCAGCCTCTGGCGGCATCCACCGCCGCCACCGCCGCGGCCACCGCCTCTTCGATCGACATTTCCGAGGTGTCGAGCATCAGCGCATCCTCGGCCGGTTTCAACGGGGCGGCCGCGCGGGCGCTGTCGCGGGCGTCGCGCTGGCGCAGGTCGTCCATCACCTCTTCAAGCGTGACTGCGTGGCCGCTTTCGCACATCTCCTTGTGTCGCCTGCGCGCGCGCTCGGTATCGCTGGCGGTGACAAAGAGCTTCACCTCTGCCTCGGGGCAGATCACCGTGCCGATATCGCGGCCATCGAGCACCGCGCCGCCCGCGCGCCGGGCAAAGGCGCGCTGGAAATCGAGGAGCGCCTGCCGCACCTCGGGGATGGCGGCCACGCGGCTCGCGGCCTGGCTTACCTCGGGGGTGCGCAGATCGTCGGCATCGAGATCCTCGGCGCGCAGCGTCTGCGCCGCCTCCACCGGCGCGAGCCCGTCGAGCGTGCGCCGCCCGGTCGCGCGATAGAGCAGTCCGGTATCGAGATGGGCAAAGCCGAAATGGTGGCTGAGCGCCCGCCCGATGGTGCCCTTGCCCGCCGCTGCCGGCCCGTCGATCGCGATGGTGAACGCCATGAACGTCTCCTTTGGTGGACCATCTTGCTAGCCGATCCCGCACCCTGCCTCAAGCATCGCTTGACGGCGGGCCACGGGCGCGGCATCACCCGATCCATGCTGATCTACAAGATTTTTCGCGCCCCGGAATGGGACGCCCTGCGCGCAGACGGCGAGACGCGCGGCGCGCCGGTCGATCTGGCCGACGGTTATGTGCATTTCTCGACCGCCAAACAGGCGCCCGAGACGGCGGCGAAGCATTTCGCGGGCGAGGACGGGCTGATGCTGCTGGCGGTCGAGGCGGATCGGCTGGGTGACGCCCTGAAATGGGAGCCGTCGCGCGGCGGGGCGCTGTTCCCGCATCTCTACCGTGCGCTGCGGCTGGAGGATGTGGCGTGGGCAAGGCCCTTGCCGTTGGTGGCGGGCGCGCACCGCTTCCCAGAGGGCGTCGAATGACGGTGTTGGAACGCCTTGGCCTCGGCCTGATGCACCGGCTTGATCCCGAGACGGCGCACGGCCTTGCGCTGCGCGCGCTCCGGCTCGGGCTTACCCCCGCACCCGGCCCGGTCACCTCGCCACGGCTGCGGGTCGATCTCGCGGGGATGGCGCTGCCCAACCCGGTGGGCCTCGCCGCCGGGTTCGACAAGAACGCCGAGGCGCTGGGGCCGCTGTCACGCGCCGGGTTCGGCTTTGTCGAGGTGGGGGCGGTGACGCCGCGCGCGCAACCGGGCAACCCGCGCCCGCGGCTCTTTCGGCTGGCGAAGGATCGCGGCGTCATCAATCGCTTCGGCTTCAACAATGGCGGCATGGAGGCCGCCGCCGCGCGGCTGGCCCGGCGCCCGCAGGGCGCGGTGATCGGGCTGAACCTCGGGGCCAACAAGGACAGCGCCGACCGCGCCGCCGATTTCGCGACGGTGCTGCGCCATTGCGGCGCGCATCTCGATTTCGCCACCGTCAACGTCAGCAGCCCCAATACCGAGCGGCTGCGCGAGTTGCAGGGGGCCGAAGCGCTGGCGGCGTTGCTCGCGGGCGTAATGGCGGCGCGCGACGGGCTGCCCCGGCGCATCCCGGTGTTTCTCAAGATCGCGCCGGACCTGGGCGATGCGGAACTGGGCGAGATCGCCGATGTCGCGCGCGAGGCGGGCGTCGCCGGGATCATCGCCACCAACACCACGCTGTCGCGCGAGGGGCTGCAAAGCGCCGCGCGCGACGAGGCGGGGGGCCTGTCGGGCGCGCCGCTGTTCGAGCGCTCCACGCGGGTGCTGGCACGGCTGTCGCAGCTAACCGGCGGAGACATGCCGCTCATCGGCGTGGGGGGGATCGGCTCGGCCGAGGACGCCTATGCCAAGATCCGCGCCGGGGCCACGGCGGTGCAACTCTACTCGGCGCTGGTCTATGAGGGGCTGTCGCTGGTGTCGGAGATCGCGCGGGGGCTGGAAGCGCTGCTGGCGCGCGACGGGTTCGCGTCGGTGGCCGAGGCGGTGGGCACGGGTAGGCAGGACTGGCTGTGAGCGGTGGTTGAGGGGATTGGCCTGGAGGGGACGTTCAGCACAACGCTTGAGGAGCCGCGCAGCGCCCGACCGCCGGGTGGGCGCAATACCGGTTGTGCGGCGCGATTTATGGTGCAAGATACTTCTGCAATCACAGCTACTTGCAACGACGAGGAGCGCCCGCCCGAGGGGGCGGTCGGGCGCTGCGCGGCGGCGCGTTCCGCGCCTTGATTCCGCGCAAGTGGGCCAAGATCGGTAGGTCCGCTCAAGGCCGATCCCGCCCCGCTCACCCTTTGCTCGCTACTCCACCGCGCGGATGAGCTTGCGTTCGAGCACGCGCAGCACGGTGCGCAGGTCGTGCCCGCGCTTCAATATCCGCCCGTCCATGCCGATCACCGAATACTGCCCCTGCCGGTCGCGCAGGCGGGGGCGTTTCTCGATGCGGTAGAGCGGGTGCTCGGCGGTGCGGCGAAAGACCGAGAACACGGCCACTTCGCGCAGGCAGGAGATACCGTAATCGCGCCACTCGCCCGCCGCCACCATGCGTCCGTAAAGCGACAGGATCACGCTCAACTCGTCGCGTCGGAACGCCACCTGCGGCTCGGTCGGTTTCGCGCCCGCGAGCGGGCCGGGGCCTGGCATGTTCATGGCCCCAGATTTGCGCCAAATGCAGCGCGAATCAAGAGCGATGACACGCCGACCCCCGTCAGGCGAACCGCCCGTGGCAAAACCACCCCCCCGAGAGCGCCGCACCATGCGCCTGGAAAAGCCAGAGCCGCTCGCCGCGCGTGGTCAGAACCTGCCAGTAATCGCGCAGGCCCGTGCGCCATTCGGGATCGTCGAGCCACCATTCCGGGGCGATCCGCTCGGGACCGATGGCATGGGCCGTCTCGTGCCGCCGCCCGCGCCAGCGAAACGCCGCGCAGGGCCGTCCGCCCGCCTGTGGCGTGACCGGCTCGGGCCGCCAGAGCATCAGCGGGCGGGGATGTTCGGGCCGCGGCCAGGGTGCGGCGGCGGGCTCGGACCAGGCGGCGGCGAGGGTGATAGCGGTCTTGGCCGGGATGCGGCTCTCGGCGGGGTGGCGGCGGGTGATCGCGTCGAGCCCGACACGCGCGCCCAGCCGGGTAAGCAAGTCCGCGAGCGCGTCACCCCGCGCGGCCGCCTGCCCCTGCCCGCGCATCTGCTCGGGCACGATACGCTCGGTCTGTGGCGCGTCGAGGCGCAGCATGTCGATGCCAAAGCCCGCGTCGATCCGCTCCAGCCGTGGCACCAACAGCGCGAGCATCGCGTCGGCGTCGCGCATGGCGCGCGCCAGCCGCAGGTCCACCGCCTGCACGCCGCCATCGGCACCGCGCACCTCGAGCCGCAGGGCGCGCGCGCCCTCGCCGCGCTCAGCCAGCCGCGCGCAGAGCTGCGCCAGCAGCCGCGCGGCCCCCTCGCGCAGGTCATCCATCAGGCCGATCGGCTCGGGCAGGCTCAGCCGCACCGCCAGCGGCGGCGGCGGTGCGATGGCCGAGAGCGGCTCGGGCACAGCACCCAGCGCCTGGTCGAGCCGCCGCATGAGCACCGGACCGAAGCGCCGCCCCAGCGCCGCGCGCGGCTGCCCCGCGAGATCGCCGATCCGCCGCAGCCCCAGCCGACCGAGGTCATCGGCCAGCCCCTCGGGCAGGCGCAGCGCCGCCACCGGCAGGGAGGCCAGCACGGCGTGAAGCTGCCCCGGCGGCGCGAGGATCACCGGGGCGGCGGCGCGCGGCACCGCCCGGCCCTGCCACGGCCCGCGCCGGGCGGCGCGGGCGCGGGTGGCGCGCGCCTCCTGCTCGATGGCGTCGCCCGAGCGGCCCGGTGCCACCCCCTGCCCCGCGAAGCGCGCCAGTGCCCAGGCCGCGCCGGGCGTATCGGCGATGGCGCAACGCGCCGAGAGGCCGAGGTCTGTGGCCTCGTCCACAACCGCAGCACCCAGCGCCGCCTCACCGCCGAAAAGATGCGCGCAACCGGTGATGTCGAGCATCAGTCCCGCCGCCCCGTCGCACGCAACCAGCGGCGAGAACCGGTCCGCCCAGCGCGCCAGCGCGCGCAGAAATGCGGCCTCGGCGGCGGGCTCTTGCGGGGCGGTGCGCAGGTCGGGGCAGAGCGCCTGCGCCTCGCGCAGCGGCTGGCCGGGCACCAGCCCCGCCGCCTCGGCCCCGGCCGAGAGCGCGGCCAGCACCTGCCGCGGCCCGTCCTCGGCCACCACGGCGAACGCCCCCGCCGCGCCCGCACGGCGCGTCAGGCGCTCGGCCCCCAGCCGGGGGAACCAGACGGAAAGGATGCGACGGGTGGGCATGGCAGCAAATGTTCGCTATTTGTTCTAAAGATAGATCGACTGGTCGGCCAAGTCGAGTCTGCTGTCCGGGCCGTCATGCGATACTTTCGTCCCGGAATGCGTGCTATTGCGGAACGCATGTCACGAATTTGCGGACCAGACCCCGTGCGCGAAGGACACTCCTTTTCGACCCTCGCGGCGCGGCTTAGCTTTTCCACCAACACGAAAGAGGGAGACAGATCATGACCAAGACATCCATCCGCACCACCACGGGCCGCGGCCGCCGCTTCGACAGCATTCTGGATACGATCGGCGATACGCCGGTGATCCGCGTCAACAACCTCGGCCCCGATCACGTGACGATCTATGTCAAGGCCGAGGCGTTCAACCCCGCAGCCTCGGTCAAGGACCGGCTGGCGGTCAATATCATCGAGGCCGCCGAACGCGACGGGCGGCTCAAACCCGGGCAGACGGTGGTCGAGGCGACAAGCGGCAATACCGGCATCGGCCTCGCGATGGTCTGCGCGCAGAAGGGCTATCCGCTGGTGGTGACGATGGCCGACAGTTTCTCCATCGAGCGCCGCCGCCTGATGCGGATGCTGGGGGCCAAGGTGGTGCTGACGCCCAAGGCCGAAAAAGGCTTTGGCATGTACAAGAAGGCCGAGGAGCTGGCCGAGCAGAACGGCTGGTTTCTCGCCCACCAGTTCGAGACCAAGGACAATGCCGATATCCACGCCGCCACCACCGCGCGGGAAATCCTCGGCGATTTCGAGGGGGAACGACTCGATTACGTGGTCACGGGCTATGGCACCGGCGGCACGGTGACGGGACTGGGCCGGGTGCTGCGCGATACGCGCCCCGAGACCAAGATTGTCCTGTCGGAGCCTGCCAATGCCGCGCTTCTGGGCAGCGGCCAGGCGCAGGAACGCAACGACAAGGGCGAGCCCGCCGCGAGCCACCCGGCCTTCGAGCCGCACCCCATTCAGGGCTGGACCCCGGATTTCATCCCGCTGGTGCTGCAGGAGGCGGTGGACAAGGGCTATTATGACGATCTCATCCCCGTTTCAGGCCCCGACGGGATCAAGGCGGCGCGCGACCTCGCGGCAAAGGAGGGGATTTTCACCGGCGTCTCGGGCGGCGCGACCTTCGCGGTCTCGCTGCAGATCGCCGAGGTTGCCGCCCCCGGGTCGGTGATCCTGTGCATGTTGCCCGACACCGGCGAGCGCTACATGACCACGCCGCTCTTTGACGGGATCGGCGAGGACATGGACGAGGAGGAACAGGCGATCTCGGCCTCGACCCCGGGCTATCAACTGGGCTGACGGCCTTTGCACGGCTGCACAGGAACCTGTGCAGTCGCGCCGATTGTGCGCCCGCGATCAGGAATTAGTTTGGCGAGGACACAAAGCGAGAGGACGCCATCACATGACCGACGACAGCTATACCCCACCCGAAGTCTGGACATGGGAGGGCGCCTCTGGCGGGCAGTTCGCCTCGATCAACCGGCCCATCGCCGGGGCGACCCATGACAAGGAGCTGCCGGTCGGCGAGCACCCTTTCCAGCTCTACTCGCTGGCCACGCCCAACGGCGTCAAGGTGACGGTAATGTTCGAGGAATTGCTCGCCGCCGGGCATGACGCCGAATATGACGCGTGGAAAATCGACATTGGCGAGGGCGAGCAATTCGGCAGCGGCTTTGTCGAGATCAACCCCAATTCCAAGATCCCCGCCCTTGTGGACCGCACCGGGGACGCGCCGCTGCGGGTGTTCGAGAGCGGCTCGATCCTGCTGCACCTGGCGGAGAAATACGGGGCGTTCCTGCCTGCGGGCGGCCCCGCGCGGACCGAGGTGATCAACTGGCTGATGTGGCAGATGGGCAGCGCGCCCTATCTCGGCGGCGGCTTTGGTCATTTCTACGCCTACGCGCCGGAGAAATGGCAATACCCCATCGACCGCTTCGCGATGGAGGCCAAGCGGCAGCTCGACGTGCTGAACCGCGAGCTTGCCGACAAGCCCTTCATCGCCGGAGACGAATTCACCATCGCCGACATGGCGATCTGGCCGTGGTATGGTCAGCTGTGCCTCGGGCGGCTCTACGACGCCGCGACCTTCCTCGACGCGAAGAGCTACAAGAACGTCCTCGCCTGGGCCGAGAAGATCGACGCGCGCCCGGCGGTACAGCGCGGCCGCATGGTCAACCGCAGCTTTGGCGAGCCGCATATGCAACTGCACGAGCGTCATTCGGCCGAGGATTTCGAGACCCGCACGCAGGACAAGATCGGCGAGGACGCCTGAGCGCTTTCGCCGTCGCGCGGAATGGGGCATGAAGGGGCAAAAGGAGCCTTCTTCATGCCCAACCGCGATACCCAACTCCTCGCCGTTCTGATCGACGCCGACAACGTCCCCGCCAAGTATGCCGACGCGATCCTGCGCGAGGTCACGAGCTATGGCGAGCCGGGGCTGCGGCGGGTCTATGGGGACTGGTCGAGCCAGCAGCTTTCGGGCTGGACCAAGACGGCGCAGAACCTCGGCCTCGTCCAGCACCAGCAGACCGCCAACACCAAGGGCAAGAACGCCAGCGATATCGGGCTGGTGATCGACGCGATGGATATCCTGCACGCGGGCCATTTCGACGGCTTTGTGCTGGTTTCGTCGGACAGCGATTTCACCCGGCTGGCCAGCCGCATCCGCGAGCAGGGGCTGACGGTGATCGGCATCGGCGAGGCCAAGGCGCCCGACGCGCTCAAGAACGCGTGCAACCGGTTCGTGGCGATCGAGAACATCTACGAGGACGTGAGCGACGCGCCACGCAGCACGCCCAAGGCCAAGCTCGACAGCCACCACATCGCCGACGCGCGGCGGCTGATCTTTGACGCGATGGAGAAGATCGACAGCGATGACGAATGGTATCCGCTGGGCCGCATCGGCCAGCAGATACAGACCGACAAGCCCGATTTCGACACGCGTACATATGGCAAGAAAAAGCTGAGCGATCTCATCAAGGAACTGAAGGTGTTCGAGACCAAGCCCGGCTCGGGCAACCAGCTTTTGGTGCGGCGGGTGGATTGAGGAGCGAGGCTAGTGGCCTGAAGCGGTCGTTGGGGTCTTGGTGCCAATGCGCGGAATCGAGGCGTGCTTGCACGCCGCCGCGCATCGCCGGGCCGTACCCACGGCACGGCGATACGGCTGCAACCTGCGCGCCGCTCAGACCTTTTTCGGATTTGGCAGCCATTAAGCACGGCAGCAAGAGCGTTGGATCGCCGCACCGCGGCCCGTCGATGTGCGGCTAACTCGGACGTCCCCTCCAGGCCACCCCTCCCTCACATCCCCAGTTCCGCCCGGATCGCCGCGCTGTCCGCACCGCGCTGGGGTGGGTCCGTGACCCGGGACACGGACCCGTCAAAGCGGGGGGCAGGCGCGGGGGCAAGGCTGCCCCCCTCGTCCTGCCACACGCCGCGCGCCGCCATGTGCGGATCGCCTGCCGCCGCGTCGGGGCGCAGCACCGGGGCGACGCAGGCATCGGACCCGGCAAAGAGCCGTGCCCAATACGCCAGCGGGCGGTCAGCGAAGATCGCGGCCAGCGCTTCGGTTTGTGCGAACCATTGCGCGCGGTCCTGCTGCGCGGCAAAGCGCGGATCACCTCCAAGCCCCATCACATCCAGAAACGCCGCGTAGAACTGCGGCTCGAGGCACTGCACAGCAATCCATCCGCCGCAGGCGCAGGCATAGACGCGGCTCCAGTGCGGGCCGTCCAGCAGGCTCTGCCCTCGCTCCATCGACAGGTTGCCAGAGGGCATCATCGACATCAGCAGCGCCATCATGTGCGCCGAGCCATCGACGATAGCGGCATCCACCACCGTGCCCTGCCCGGTGCGCGCGGCCTGCACCAGCCCCGCGAGCAGCCCCGCCACGAGGTAGAGCGCGCCGCCGCCCACATCGCCCAGCATGGTCGGCGGCGTCACCGGCGGCGTGCCGGGGGCGCCCGCGTACCACAGCGCACCGGAGGTGGCGAGGTAGTTGAGGTCATGCCCAGCCTGCCGGGCGCGCGGCCCGTCCTGCCCCCAGCCGGTCATCCGACCGTAGACAAGGCGCGGGTTGGCGGCGCGCATCGGCTCGGGCCCCAGCCCCAGCCGCTCCATCACGCCGGGGCGATAACCCTCGATCAGCGCGTCGGAACGGGCGACCAGCGCGCGCGCCACGGCGATGTCGGTCGCATCCTTCAGGTCGAGCACGATAGACCGCTTTCCGCGGTCGAGCAGGTTGCGGTCCCCCGCCACCGGACTGCCCGGGCCGGGACGGTGGATCACCACCACCTCGGCCCCCATCTCGGCGAGCATCATCGCGGCGAAGGGCGCAGGCCCCAGCCCCTCGAATTCGACCACGCGCAGCCCCGTCAGCATCCCTGTCCCCCTCCTTGTCGTGACCCGGACCATAGGACGTCTTTGCCCCGGCGCGCCACCGGGTTACGCTGTGGGCCGGAGGAACAGGAGGAGACGCCGAGATGAAGATGTCCGACAGCCGCGAGATCGCGGCCGACCGCGCGACGGTATGGGCGGCGCTGCTCAGCCCCGAGGCGCTCAAGGAATGCGTGCCCGGCGCGCAGGAGGTGACCGGGACGCCCGAGGACGGGTTCGAGGCGGTGGTGGTGCAGAAGGTCGGCCCGGTGAAGGCCACCTTCAAGGGCTCGGTGACGCTGACCGACATGGTCGAGCCCGAGAGCCTCACGCTGAGCGGCACGGGCAAGGGGGGCACGGCCGGCCATGCCAAGGGCAGCGCCGCCGTGCGGCTCGAGGAGATCGAGGGCGGCACCCGGCTGCACTACGATGTCGAGGCCAGCGTCGGCGGCAAGCTCGCGCAGCTTGGCAGCCGGATCGTCGATGGCTTTGCCAAGAAGATGGCCGACCAGTTCTTTGCCCGGTTGGAAGCGGCGGTCATCCAACCGGAGAAAGTCCCGGATGAGAATACCGCGGAGACCGACGACGAAGCCCCGAAAAAGGGCTGGTTCCGCCGCATGTTGGGATAAGGACGCGGCGCCGCGTCAGTCGGCGCCGCCCGCGCCACGCGAGACCACCGGGGCACCCGATTCGGCGGCGATCAACCGCGCGATGCGGTGGGCGATCACGCGGCTGCCCTTGAACGAGGGGTGGATGCGGTCCATCGCGTGGTAGGACAGATCGCCATGCGGGACCATGTCGGCGAGCGGCAGGAAATGCACCCCGCCATCCAGCCCGGCTAGCCGCGCAAGCCGCGCGTCGAGCATGTCGCCCTCGTCGGCGCAATGCTCGATCGGAGAGCCGTTGCCGGGCGTGCGCATGTAACCCACGAGCAGCACCTGCGCCCCGTCGTGCCGCGCCCGCGAGGCAAGGCCAGGGATCACGCCGCGCCGCCCGTCCTCGGAAATCATCTGGTCCATCTTGCGCTCGCAGCGGTTGCAGCCGCAGCCGAGCCACAGGTCGTTGCCGCCACCGCCCAGCACGACCCAGTCCCAGTCGCCACGGCGATATTGCTTGGCGATGTTGAGGCCAAGGGCGCCGGAGATCGGCAGCCGATAGAGAAACCGTGCGCCGCCCACCGAATTGTCCACGAGATGCGCGTCAAGCGCGGCGCGCAGGCGCGTGCCGACGGAGCCACCTGCCAGCTTGTGCATGGCAAAGAGCGAATCGCCCATCATCAGGATGCGTGGCCCGTTCTGGCCGCCGGCATGGGCCAGCCCCGCTTGCGTGACGGACAAAAGGAAAAGGGCGGTCAGAAGTCGGGTGAGCATGGCATTTCCCACAGATCAAATCGGTCCCACCCGATGATGCTTATAGCAAAGACGAGGCGCGCTGTCGCGCATAACCATCGCACAGATTGTTTCCAGATTGGAACTGCGCGCCACCGCACAGGTGGATGGCCGCCCACGCCGCTTGCGGTCGCGCGCCAACCGACTAGGTTGCGATCAAATCAGAAGGGGGCAGACGGACATGGCGGCCATCGTCGAGGTCGAGAACCTCAGCAAGACCTACAAGGGCGGCTTCACCGCGCTGCGCGGCGTATCGCTCGCCATCGAGCGCGGCGAAATCCTTGCGCTGCTCGGTCCCAACGGCGCGGGCAAGACCACGCTCATCTCGGCGCTGTGCGGCATCACCACGCCCTCGGGCGGCCAGGCGCGGATCGGCGGGCACGACATCCTGCGCGACTGGCGCAAGGCGCGGCACCTCGTGGGCCTCGTGCCGCAGGAGGTGGCGCTCGAACCGTTCGAGAAGGTCATCAACACGGTGCGATTCTCGCGCGGGCTGTTCGGCAAGGGGCGCGACGATGTGCTGGTCGAACGCGTGCTACGGCAGCTCTCGCTGTGGGACAAGCGGCACGCGCGCATCCGCGAATTGTCCGGCGGAATGAAGCGCCGCGTGCTCATCGCCAAGGCGCTCTGTCACGAGCCGCAGGTGCTGTTTCTCGACGAGCCGACGGCGGGCGTCGATGTCGAACTGCGCCGCGACATGTGGGAGGTGGTGCGCGGTTTGAAGGAAAGCGGCGTCACCATCATCCTCACCACCCATTACATCGAGGAGGCCGAGGCGATGGCCGACCGCGTCGCCGTCATCAACAGCGGCGAGATCCTGTTGGTCGAGGACAAGGCCGCGCTGATGCACAGGATGGGGCGCAAGACGCTGCGCATCGACCTCGCCGAGCCGGTGGACGCGGTGCCGGACGCGCTCGACGGATACGATCTCGAGCGGATCGAGGACGGCGCGGCGCTGCTCTATCATTACGACACGCGCGGCGAGGGCACCGGCATCACGCGGCTGTTGCAGGCGCTGGCGCGCGAGGGGCTCGGCTTGCGCGATATCGAGACCCGGCAAAGCAGCCTCGAAGAGATTTTCGTGGACCTTGTGCGGGAGGACGCGGCATGAACCTGCACGCGATCTGGGCGATTTACGTCTACGAGATGAAGCGGTTCTTCCGCACGATATTCGAAAGCCTGCTGTCGCCGGTGATTTCCACCACGCTCTATTTCGTCGTCTTCGGCGCGGCCATCGGAAGCCGTATCGAGCAGGTGGAGGGAGTGAGCTACGGGGCCTTCATCGTGCCGGGCCTCATCATGCTGAGCGTGATGACACAGGCCATTTCCAACGCCTCTTTCGGTATCTACTTTCCGAAATTCATCGGCACGATCTACGAGCTTCTGTCGGCGCCGGTGAATTTCATCGAGATCGTGATCGGCTATGTCGGCGCGGCGGCGACCAAGTCGCTGTTGATCGGGGGGGTGATCCTCGTTACCGCGCGGCTGTTCGTGGAGATAAATATTCATCACCCGGTTATGATGCTGGGCTTTCTGGTGATGATCTGCATCTCCTTTGCGCTGTTCGGGTTCATCATCGGCATCTGGTCGGAGAATTTCCAGCAGTTACAGCTCATCCCTCTTCTCGTCATCATGCCGCTGGTGTTCCTGGGCGGGGCGTTCTACTCGGTCTCGATGCTGCCGCCCGCGTGGCAGACGGTGACGCTGTTCAACCCGGTGGTCTATCTCATCTCCGGATTTCGCTGGTCGTTCTTCGGGGTGGCCGATGTCAGCCCGGGGCTGAGCCTGCTGGCGGTGGCGGTGTTTTTCGCGCTGTGCCTCGGGGCGGTCTGGGCAATCTTTCGCACTGGCTATCGCATCAAGTCCTGAGCGCGGGGTGATGTTTTCCCGCACCGCCGCGCCTGCGGGGCACGCGCCGCCTTGTCTGTCGCCCCCGCGCACTCTACATCGGGCCGGATGAGACATCTTGTCCCCTTCCTCAACCGGCCGCCGCGCGTGGCGGTCATCCGCCTCGCTGGCGTGATCGGATCGGGGCCGCGCGCGGCCCTGAGCGACGAGGCGTTAGGCCCGGTGATCGAAAAGGCGTTTCGCCGCGGCAAGCCCGCAGCGGTGGCGCTGGAGATCAACTCGCCCGGCGGCTCGCCGGTGCAATCCTCGCTCATTGCCGCGCGCATCCGGCGGCTGGCAGAGGAAAAGGAAATTCCCGTCCATGCCTTTGTCGAGGATGTGGCGGCCTCGGGCGGGTACTGGCTGGCGGCGGCGGCGGACGATATCCGCGTCGATCACGCCTCGATCCTCGGCTCCATCGGGGTGATCTCTGCGGGGTTCGGGGCGGACGTGTTCCTCAAGCGGCAGGGGATCGAGCGGCGGGTCTATACCGCCGGCAAGTCCAAGAGCACGCTTGACCCGTTCCTGCCGGAAAAGCCAGAGGACGTGGCCCAGCTCAAGACCGTTCTCGACGATATCCACACTGCCTTCATCACCCATGTGAAGGACCGCCGCGGTGGGCGGCTTTCCGACGAGCCGGACCTGTTCTCGGGCGAGTTCTGGCTGGGAGGCAAGGCGATCGAGCTTGGCCTCGCCGACGGGTTCGGCCACCTGGTGCCGCGCATGAAAGAGGTCTACGGCGACAAGGTTCGGCTGGTGCGCTACGGGCGTCGGCGGGGGCTGTTGTCACGCTTCGGCGCACATCTCGCCCAGGACGCGGTGGCGGCACTTGAGGACCGGGCGCATTACGCCCGGTTCGGGCTTTGACATGATCGTCAAGATCGTCCTCCTCTTCCTTATCGCGATGGGCGTGCTGGCCATGTTCGGGCGGCTGCGTTTTCCAGGCCAAAAGCGGCTTGAAGCCGCAAAATGCCGCAAGTGCGGACGCTTCCGGATCGGCAAGGGGCCGTGCGCTTGCGAGAAAGGTCCGCGCACATGATGCCGTGGGTCATGGTGGGACTCGGCCTTGTCATCCTGTTGCTGGCAGGCGATGCGCTGGTCAAGGGCGCGGTCAATCTGGCGCTGCGCATCGGCATCCCCGCCCTGATCGTCAGCCTGACGGTGGTGGCGTTCGGCACCTCGGCGCCGGAACTGCTGATTTCCGTCAATGCCGTGCTCGCCGACAAGCCGGGGCTCGCGCTTGGCAACGTGGTCGGCTCCAATACCGCCAACGTGCTGCTGGTGCTGGGCATTCCCGCGCTAATCGCGGTGATGCACACAAGCGCCTGCAACTGCAAGCGCTCCTATTTCCAGATGCTCGCGGCGACCGTGCTGTTCATCGCGCTGGCGTTTCGCGGCAGCTTCGACTGGATTGCCGGGCTGGTCCTGCTCGGCGCGCTGGCGCTGATGCTCGGGGATGCATTTCGTAACGCGGTCACGCATCGACGCGAGGCAGCCGCCGCGGCGCTGCTGGCGGCGGACGGAGATGATGTCGAGGGCGCGGACCCGGACATGCCGTGGTGGCAGATCATCACCTTCCTGGTGCTGGGCCTCGTCGGCCTGCCGCTGGGCGCCGACATCCTCGTGGACAACGCCTCGATCCTCGCCATCCGCTACGGCGTGAGCGAGGCGGCGATCGGGTTGACGCTGGTGGCGCTCGGCACCTCGCTGCCGGAGCTGGCCACGACGGTGATGGCCGCGATCCGGCGGCAGGCGGACGTGGCGCTCGGCAACGTGATCGGGTCGAACATGTTCAACCTGCTCGCCATCATCGGCATCACCGCGCTCATTGGCGAGGTGCCGGTGGATCGCGAATTCCTGGTGTTCGACCTGTGGGTGATGCTCGCCGCGTCGCTCATGCTCATTCCGTTCGTGATCCTGTGCAGGGATCTCGGGCGGCTCTGGGGGATCCTATTGACAGCCGCCTATGTGGGCTATGTCACGCTCGTGCTGGTATGAACGGAGACAGGGCATGACACGGGCATTGGTAACGGGAGCGGGCAAGCGGCTGGGCCGGGCGATGGCGCTGGAACTGGCGCGGCAGGGATGCGACGTGGCGGTGCATTATGCCACCTCGCAAGCCGAGGCAGAGGCCACCGCAGCGGCGATCCGTGATATGGGGCGGCAGGCGGTGACGCTGCGCGCCGACCTGCTGGACGAGGCACAGGTGGTGCCGCTGGTGGCACGCGCAGCCGAGGCGCTGGGCGGGCCGATCCTGACGCTGGTCAACAACGCCTCGATCTTCGAGTATGACAGCATCGCGACCGCCACCCGTGAAAGCTGGGACCGGCACATCGGAAGCAACCTGCGCGCGCCCTTCGTGCTGATGCAGGAGATGGCCCGCGCGGTGCCGGAGCCCGGCATCGATGAGAACGGCGAGCCCCGCGCGCGCGGACTTGTCGTCAACATGATCGATCAGCGCGTGCGCAAGCTCACCCCGGAGTTCATGACCTACACCATCTCCAAGATGGGGCTGTGGGCGGTGACGCAGACCGGGGCGCAGGCGCTGGCCCCGCGTGTCCGCGTCAACGCCATCGGTCCGGGCCCCACGCTACAGGGCCATCGCCAGAGCGACACGCATTTCGCCCGCCAGCGCGCAGCGACCGTTCTGGGCCGCGGTGCCAACGAGGGCGACGTCACCGCCGCGCTGGCCTACCTGCTGCATGCGCCCGCGGTGACCGGGCAGCTTATCTGCGCGGATGGCGGTCAGCATCTCGGCTGGCGGACGCCGGACGTGCTCGGCCCCGAGTGAGAACATGAACCCTTGTCTGAGTTTTGCACCGGTCATGATTCCTTCACAGAAGCGTTACAGAAAGCTTAATGATTTCAACAATCTGTCAGAAACATATAAAGTTATCGTTCATTATCAGCATGTTACATAATTGCCCAAAAAGTAGGCATTCCGACGAAGCCAGCCGGATCAAACGGATTTTTTCCTTTGGTCGAAATTTGTCTCCAGCTTTATCCACAGGAATCGTGGACAGCTTGCCTCTTGCCCCGGTCCCGGGGACGTTGCAGGCGACCGCGGGAATCATATCCTGTCCCGAATGACCGACACCGATCCGACACCACCCGCCACCGGCGCCGACGTGATTCGCGGCTACCTGCGCACGCTCGACTCGTCGCCCGGTGTCTACCGGATGCTCGATGCGGAATCGCGCGTGCTCTACGTCGGCAAGGCGCGCAACCTGCGCGCGCGGGTGTCGAACTATGCCCGCGCCACCGGCCACACGCCGCGCATCGCCCGGATGATCCGGGAAACCGCGTCGATGATGTTCCTGACTACGGCGACCGAGACCGAGGCGCTGCTGCTGGAGCAGAACCTGATCAAGCAGTTGAAGCCGCGCTACAACGTGCTGTTGCGCGACGACAAGAGCTTTCCCAACATCCTCGTCACCGCGCATGACTATCCTATGATCCGCAAGCATCGCGGCGCCAAGCGCGACAAGGGCAGCTATTACGGCCCCTTCGCCGGGGCCGGCGCGGTCAACCGCACGCTGGCACAGTTGCAGCGGGTCTTTCAGCTGCGCAACTGTTCTGATGCGATGTTCGAGAGCCGCACCCGCCCCTGTCTGCAATACCAGATCAAGCGCTGCACCGCGCCCTGCGTCGGCAAGATATCCAAGGCCGAGTATGCCGTTCAGGTCCGCGATGCCAAGCGCTACCTGTCGGGGCGGTCCACCGAGATACAGGAGAAGCTGGCCGCCGAGATGGCGCAGGCCGCCGAGGCGATGGAGTACGAGCGTGCCGCCGCGCTGCGCGACCGGATCAAGGCGCTGACGCAGGTGCAGACCGCGCAGGGCATCAACCCGCGCACGGTGACCGAGGCCGACGTGATCGCGCTGCACCTCGAAAACGGGCAGGCCTGCGTGCAGGTGTTCTTCATCCGCGCCGGGCAGAACTGGGGTAACCGCGATTTCTATCCGCGCGTCGGCCCGGATGTGGAGGAGCCCGAGGTGCTGGAGGCCTTCATCGGGCAGTTCTACGATGGCAAGGAGCCGCCCCGCGCGCTGATCCTGTCGCATGACGTCGAGAGCCCTGACCTGATGCAACAGGCGCTGTCGGAAAAGCTGGGCCGCAAGGTCACGCTCAACGTGCCCCTGCGCGGGGAAAAGGCGGAACTGGTGGACGCCGCCCTGCGCAACGCGCGCGAGAGCCTCGCGCGGAAGATGGCCGAGACGGCGACGCAGGGCAAGCTGCTCAGGGGGCTGGCGGAGGCGTTCGACCTGCCCGCCCCGCCCCAGCGGATCGAGGTCTATGACAACAGCCATATCCAGGGCACCAACGCCGTTGGCGCGATGATCGTGGCGGGTCCCGAGGGGTTGATGAAGAACCAATACCGCAAGTTCAACATCAAGGGCGACAACCTGACCCCCGGCGACGATTTCGGGATGATGAAAGAGGTGCTGACCCGCCGCTTCAAGCGCCTGCTGAAGGACGACCCCGAGCGCAGCCACGGCCACTGGCCCGACCTGCTGCTGATCGACGGCGGCGCGGGACAAGTGAGCGCGGTGGCGGGGATCATGCGCGAGATGGGGGTCGAGGACATCCCGATGGTGGGTGTGGCCAAGGGCGTGGACCGCGACCACGGCAAGGAAGAATTCCACCGCACGGGCAAGCGGCCCATGGCGCTGCGCAGGGGTGATCCGGTGCTCTATTTCATCCAGCGCCTGCGCGACGAGGCGCACCGCTTCGCCATCGGCACGCACCGCGCCAAGCGCGCCAAGTCGGTCTCGGTCACGCCGCTCGACGAGGTGCCGGGCGTGGGCGCAGCGCGCAAGCGCGCGCTGCTCGCGCATTTCGGCAGTGCCAAGGCGGTGAGCCGCGCCAACCTCGCCGATCTCAAGGCGGTGGAGGGCGTGTCGGACCGGCTGGCGCAGAAGCTCTATGATTTCTTTCACGAGCGGGGCTAAAGCCCGCGCCTGCGATCAGGTGGGTTGACAGGGTGAAGAAATTTAATGAACATGAATTCAGTTTCATATTGAGTCACCCATGCCCCCTGCCACACGTCCCCACCCCGCACCGCAAGACGCCCACAGCTATTCGCAAGCCCTCGCCGCTGAGGCCGAGGGCCTGCCCAAGGGTCAGCGCACGGCGCAAGCGATTCGCATCGCCGCCTGTCACCTGCTGGAACAGAGCGCGCCGCAGGATCTGACCATCGCCGCCATCTGCGGGCGCGCGGGCGTGGCCAACGGCACTTTCTACCTCTACTTTCCCGATCAGGCACAGCTTCTCGATGACCTGTTGCAGGGCTTCGCCAGCTTCCTGCAGACCCGCATGATCCAGGCGGGCCACAGCCAGCCCGACCACCCGATGCGCGCCGCGACCGAAGCCTATGTGCACCTCTTCGAGGCCAATCGCGGGCTGATGAAATGCCTGGTCCACCATCTTGACGCATTTCCGGCGGCGCGCGCGGCCTTTCACCGGCTCAACCGCGACTGGATCGCCACCGTGGTCGAGGCCACCCGCCGCCGCCACACCCGCAACGGGCGCAACGCGCTGCCCGAGGACGAACTTACCCGCCGCGCCTATGCGCTTGGGGGAATGACCGATCACTACCTCTCAAGCCTCCACCTCTCGCGCGAGCCGGGGCTGGTAGCGGTCTCTTCCGACCGCGCGGCGGTAATCGCAACGCTCACCACCCTCTGGGAACGGGGATTGCAACCATGATCCTGCTCGATAAGGCCGAGTTCGCCAGCCACGACCGCCTGCGTGCCCACCAGGCCGCTGCCTGGGCCAGACAGGGCTATTACGTCGCGCGCCACTCGGCCTTTTACCGCGATCTGTGGCAGGGCGCGGCCCCGCCCGCCGATCTGGCGGACCTGCCCGCCCTGCCCCTCTCGGACAAATCGCAACTGCGCGTGGCGCAGGCCGATCACCCCCCTTTCGGGCATTACATGGCCGCCCCGCGCCGCGACGCGGTTCGGCTGCACCGCACCTCCGGCACCACCGGGCAGGCGATGAACCTCGCGCTTTCCGCGCGTGACTGCGCGGTGACAGAGACGGTGGGCGGGCGCTGCCAGTCCTCCGCAGGACTGACCCCCGATCACACGGTCGTTCACTGCCTGAATTACCAGATGTGGATGGGCGGGCTGACCGATCACATGACGCTTCAGGCCACCGGCGCGCTGGTGGTGCCCTTCGGCGTCGGCTCCACCGAGTTGCTGGTGCGCACCATCCGCGAAGTGGGAATCACCGCGATTTCCTGCACACCGTCCTATCCGGCGGTGCTGGAGCGCGTCATCGCCGAACGTTTCCCCGACCTGACCCCTCGCGACCTTGGCCTGAAACTGGGGCTCTTTGGCGGCGAGGCGGGGCTCGACGATCCGGCCTTCCGCACCCGTCTGCAAGAGGTCTGGGGGATGGAGCCGCGCAACGCCAATTACGGCGTCTCGGACGTGTTCTGCAACTTCGCCGCGCAATGCGAGCATGACACGCGGCTGCATTTCATGGGGGCCGACGTGCTCTGGCCCGAACTGATCGAGCCCGAGACGGGCAGCCCCCTGTCCCTCGCCGCAGGCCAGACCGGCGAGTTGGTGCTGACCCACCTCGTGCGCGACTGCCAGCCGCTGGTGCGCTTTCGCAGTGGCGACATCATCACCGTGGACGAAACCGCGCCTTGCACTTGCGGGCGCACCGGCTTCCGCTTTCGCGTGGTGGGTCGCTCGGATGACATGGTCGTTGTGCGCGGGCTCAACCTGTTTCCCACAATGGTCGCCGCCGTGCTCAACCGGTATCCGACGCTGTCGGGCGATTACCGCATTCCGCTCGACACGCCCCCTCCCTATGACAGCCTGCCGGTCACGGCGGAACTGGCCAAGGGGCGCGACGCCGCCCCGGGGCTGGCCGAGGAGATCGCACAGGCGATCAAGCGGGACCTCGGGGCGACCGCCCGGGTGACACTGGTGCCGCATGGCACCTTCCCGCTGACCGAAGGCAAGACCCGACGTGTGCAAAGGACTTACACATGACCGATTTCACCTACGCTACCGTGCTTAGCGCGTTGCACGAGGGGGCCGTGCGCCGCATCACCCTCAACCGTCCTGACCGGCTCAACGCGATGAACCGGGCGCTGATCGACGATGTGACCCGCGCCTTTGACGACGCCAATACCGACCCGGAGACCCGCGCCATCGTGCTGACCGGCGCGGGCAAGGCATTCTGCGCGGGCGACGATCGGCAGGATCATGTCCACCCCGCCTCCGAAGAAGAGGCGCGCGACCTGGTGCTGGCGATCCAGCGCGCGACGCATGCGATCACATTGGGACCGAAACCGGTGGTCGGCGCGATCAACGGATGGGCCGTGGGCGGCGGCTTCGAATGGGCGATCAACTGCGATTTCCCGATCTGGGCCGAGAGCGCGCGCGGCTTTTTCCCCGAAGTCTCGCTCAACCTGTTCGTGACCGGCGGGGTGACGACGCTGCTGCCCGCGCTTGTCGGGTTGGTCAAGGCACGCGAAATGCTCTTCTTCGGCGACCGCTACGATGCCGCGACGTTGCACGAGATGGGGCTGGCATGGAAAACCGCACCCGACGGGGATCTGCTCAACACCGCCCACGCCACCGCCCGCCGCCTCGCCGACCTGCCGCCGCTCTCTGTGCGGGCGATGAAGCGTGTGCTCAACGCCACCGCCACCCCCGACCTGCGCCGCGCCATGGACCTCGAGACCGAGGCCACGGTCGCGGGTTTCATGGACCCCGAGACCACCCGGCGTCTGCGTGACTTTTAGGCTCCAACTGCGCTTTCCCTTGCCAATCGGTCAGGCTAGAACGGTGACATGTCATGGAACGTGCCCAATATCCTCACCGTGCTCCGGCTGCTAGCGGCGCCGGGCATCGCGGTCATGTTCCTCTACTTCAACCGCCCCTATGCCGACTGGTTCGCACTGCTCCTGTTCATCAGCGCGGCGCTCACCGACTGGATCGACGGCCATCTCGCGCGGAGCTGGAAGCAGGTGACCAAGATCGGCACCATGCTCGATCCCATCGCCGACAAGGCGATGGTGGTAATCGCGCTGATGGTAATCGTGGGCTATTCGTCGATGTCGCCCTGGCTGGTGCTGCCTGCCACGGTGATCCTGTTCCGCGAGGTGTTCGTCTCGGGGCTGCGCGAGTATCTCGGCGACAGGGCGGGCACGCTCAAGGTCACGCAACTGGCCAAGTGGAAGACCACGGCGCAAATGATCGCCATCGCCGTGCTCTTTGCCCAAGGCGTGTTCGAGCATTATTTCGGCATGTCGATCTTTGGCATGGACGACGCGCTGGTGCGCGATATCCTCTCGGGCAAGACCGAGGATCTGCACGGGCTGTGGTGGAAGTATCGCGGGATGGTCTGGTCCGGGCATGCGGGGCTGTGGCTGTTGTGGCTCGCCGCCGGGCTTACCCTCGTCACCGGGGCGGACTACTTTTTCAAGTCGGTACCGCATCTGAAGGATAGTCGCTGATGGATGTGCTCTATTTCGCATGGGTGCGCGAACGCATCGGCCACCCAAAGGACCGCGTGGAGACGCGCGCCGCCACGGTGCGCGACCTCGTCGAGGAACTGCGCGCGCGCGAGGACCGCTATGCCGCGGCATTCGCCGATCTGTCGGCGCTGCGCGTGGCGGTGGATCAGGAGCTGAGCGACTTCGACGCGCCGCTCGGCGATGCACGCGAGGTGGCATTCTTTCCGCCGATGACAGGCGGATAGCGGGGGCTGAGCCATGGACATCCGCGTGCAGCAAGAGCCGTTCGATCTCGGGGCCGAGGCGAATGCGTTTGCCGCGCGGCAGGCGGGCATGGGCGCGGTCGTCACCTTTACCGGGATCGTCCGCGACCTGGAGGGCGATCTCGATACGATGGAGATCGAGCATTACCCCGGCATGACCGAGAAGGCGCTGGCCGGGATTGCCGAGCAGGCCGCGCGCCGCTGGCAGATCGGCGACGCGTTGATCCTGCACCGTTATGGACGACTGAAGGCCGATGACCTCATCATGATGGTCGCCACCGCGTCGCGCCACCGCGCCGACGCCTTTCACGCCGCCGAATTCCTCATGGATTACCTCAAGTCCCGCGCGCCCTTCTGGAAGAAGGAGGTGACGGACGCGGGCGAAGGCTGGGTCGCCGCCCGCGACGAGGACGAGGACGCGCTCAACCGCTGGTGACCCCCTTGCCATTGCCACTGCCCACGGGCAGTGTCGCCCGCGTTCCGGCAGCATAAAGAGGGAGAGCGGCATGACCGACAACAGGCGTACGGGCGGGCAGCTTCTGGTGGAGTGCCTTGTCGCGCTCGGCGCGCGGCACAGTTTCGGCGTGCCGGGCGAGAGCTATCTCGCGGTGCTTGACGCGCTGCACGACACGGTCGGGCGGCTCGATTTCACCCTCTGCCGGCAGGAGGGTGGCGCGTCCTTCATGGCCGCCGCCTATGGCAAGCTCACCGGTCGGCCCGGTATTTGCTGGGTCACCCGCGGGCCGGGGGCCACCAACGCCTCGATCGGCGTGCACACGGCGATGCAGGACAGCGTGCCGATGATCCTGTTCGTCGGGCAGGTCGGCACGCGGATGAAGGGGCGCGAGGCGTTCCAGGAGCTGGATTACCGCGCGGTGTTCGGGACGATGGCAAAATGGGCGGTCGAGATCGACGACGTGGAACGCATCCCCGAGATCGTCGCACGGGCGTGGAAGACCGCCCTCACGGGCCGTCCCGGCCCTGTGGTGGTGGCGCTGCCCGAGGATATGCTCACCTCCCACACCGCCGCCGTGCCGCTGACCGGGCCGGGCCATTTCCCCGAGCCATGCCCACCCTCGCAGGCGGTGGCACAGGCGCGCGAGATGCTGGCCGGGGCCAAGCGCCCGGTGATCCTCTATGGCGGCTGCAACTGGACGGATCAGGGCCGCGCGGCGCTGCAATCCTTCGCCGAGGGCTCGGATATCCCGGTGGTGTCGGTGTTCCGTTACCAGGACCGGTTCGACAACCATTCGCCGGTGTTCTGCGGCGAGGCGGGGGTGGGCATGGTGCCGCATGTGCGCGCGCTCCTGACCGGGGCGGACGTGATCCTCGCGGTGAATGCCCGCTTTGGCGAGAACTCCACCGATGGCTATACCGTGCTTGATGTGCCGCAGCCTGCGCAGCAGCTCATCCATGTGCATGGCTCCGACCTCGAACTGGGCAAGGTCTATCAGCCCACGCTGGGGATACAGGCCGGGCCCAACGCCTTTGCCACCGCGCTGGCCGAGGCCGGACCGGTGAGCGGCGCATGGGGCGAGTGGCGCTCGCAGGCGCGCGCGGCGTGGGAGACGGCGTTCGACCTGCCCGCCCTGCCCTCGCCGGTGGATATGGGCCGCGTCACCGCGCATCTGCGCGAGGTGCTGCCCGAGGACGCGATCATCACCAATGGTGCTGGCAATTTCGCCATATGGTCGGGCCGGTTCCTGAAATACGGCCCCCGCATGCGCCTGCTGGGGCCGCAATCGGGGGCGATGGGATACGGCATCCCCGCCGCCATCGCCGCGCGGGTTGCCCACCCCGACCGCCGCGTGGTCTGTTTCGCCGGTGACGGCGATTTCCAGATGACGTGCCAGGAGCTTGCCACCGCCGCGCAGGCGGGCGCGCAGCCGGTGATCCTGGTGCTTGATAATGGCACCTACGGGACCATCCGCGCCCACCAGGAGCGCAACTACCCGGGCCGCGTATCGGGCACCGACATGGTCAATCCCGATTTCGCGGCGCTCGCCCGTGCCTATGGCTTTCACGGCGAACGGGTCGAGACGACCGAGGATTTCGCCCCTGCCTTTGCCCGCGCCTGCGCTTCGCCCACCGGCGCGGTGCTGTCGCTCGCGATCTCGCCCGAGGCGTTGACGCCGCGCATGACGCTGAGCCAGATGCGTGAGGCGGGGCTCAAGGCGCAGGCGGGCGAATGATGCCCGTGCCGCCGCACAGGGCATGTGCGACCGCGTGACGTTGCCAGGCGGGCAGTTTTGCCCCACGTATCCGGGTAACCGAGACAAACGAAAGGATGCGATATGGCTGATCCGAAACTGTTGACCTTGTCGGGATCGCTGCGCAAAGGATCCTATAACCGGATGCTTCTGGCGCTGGCCGCAGAGGCCTTCGGCCCGGCAACGGTGACCGAGGGCGACCTCGACCTGCCGCTCTATAATGGCGATCTTGAAGAGGCCGAGGGCGTGCCGGAGAAGGTGCAGCACCTCGTGCAGCAGATCAAGGACGCGGATGCGATCGTGGTTGGCGCACCGGAATACAACAAGGGGATCACCGGGGTGTTGAAGAACGCGCTCGACTGGGTCAGCCGGGTGCCTGGATGGCCGCTCAAGGACAGGCCCACGGTGGTCGTTTCGGCCTCTGCGGGGCGCACGGGCGGCGAGACGGCGCAATTCATGACGCTCTCGTGCCTCACCCAGCATCAGGCGCGGCTCATCCCCGGCACCGCCGTGCTCATCGCAGGAGCGATGAACGCCTTTGACGAGGATGGGCGGCTCAAGGACGAAACCTCGCAGAAGCTGCTGACCAAGCGGATGGAAAAGCTGCGCGCCGAGGTGGTGTAACGCGTCGGCGCGACCCGGCACCGCCGCCCACGTCTTCTGACCGGAACGCAAACGGGCCGCCCCACGTTGGGACGGCCCGTCCTTTTGGTCTTAACGCCGATCAGGCGTCGAGCCAGACTTTCTCGTAATGCATCTCGCGGAACTGGTGGGCGTTCACGTTCTTGACGCGGTCGGTGTGGTGCAGCGCCTGGTTGCGCCAGAACGGCTGAATGATGACGCCGTTATCCTGCAGGATGGCCTGAAGCTTGGCGGAATACTCGCGCCGGGCGTCGGCATCGAACACGCCGAGCGCCTCCTCGAGCAGCGCATCGAATTCCGGGTCAGAGTGGCCACTCTCGTTCCACGCCTCGCCGGAGCGATAGGCCAGCGCCAGCACCTGCACACCCAAGGGGCGCGGGCCCCAGTTGGTGGTCGAGAACGGGTATTTCGTCCAGTCGTTCCAGAAGGTGTTACCCGGCATCACCGTGCGCTTGACGTTGAAACCCGCCTGCCGCAGCTGCGCCCCGATGGCGTCGGTCGTGGTGGTCCGCCAATCGCCGTCGATCGAGATGATGTCGATCTCGGTGTCGCCATGCCCGGCTGCCTTGGCCATCTCGATGGCCTTCTCCGGGTTGGGCGCGATCTTGGGCAGCTCGGCATATTCCGGGTGGAAGGGGGCGACGTGGTGGTTTTCCGCCGGGATGCCCTCGTTGTTGATCGAGATGGCCAGCAGCACCTCGTTGTCGCAGGCCAGCTGGATCGCATTGCGCAAGTCCTTGCTGTCATAGGGCGGCGTGTCCATACGCATCCGCGCCACGATGGTGTTGGCTGTGG
Organism: Roseovarius sp. A46; assembly: GCF_004126395.1. Taxonomy (NCBI): domain Bacteria; kingdom Pseudomonadati; phylum Pseudomonadota; class Alphaproteobacteria; order Rhodobacterales; family Roseobacteraceae; genus Roseovarius; species Roseovarius sp. A46. The sequence goes on from NZ_PVWS01000015.1 coordinate 77,218, forward strand.
GCTTGGATTGCTTGACGAGGCCCAGCGCATCGTAGGATTCGATGAAATCGGCGGTGGATTCGTCGTTGATGTCGATCTCGCCGCCGTCGAAGGCCGCCACGATGGAGGCGTTGTCTGTGCCAAAGTCAATGAAGCGGATACCGTCGAGATAGACATCGCCGCCCCACCACTTGCCGTCCTCGCGGCGCTTGACCTCGGCCATGGTACCGATCTCGATGGAGACGAGCTCGAACGGGCCGGTGCCGATGGGGGCCTTGGCAAGGTCGCTGTCGTCGCCATGGCTGCGATGCACGCAGAGCGCAGGGTAGTCAGACATGCCGGCAATCAGCGTGATGTCGGGGCGCGGCAGGTTGAGCTGCACGGTGAAATCGTCCACCTTCACGATCGCGCCGTCGCGGGCCTTGTTGGTGTCGGGGTCGATCAGCGTGGCCATGCGCGCGGCCATCGAATTGCCCTCGACCCCCTTGTCGCACCAGCGGGTCAGGTTGTGGATCACGTCATCGGCGTTGAACTGGTCGCCATTGTTCCACACCGCGTTGCGCCGCACCTTGAGCGTGTAGGTTTGGGCGTCCTCGCTGACCTCCCAGCCTTCGAGCAGCATCGGCTGGAAACTGTAATCGGGGGCCCAGCGCACCATCGGCTCGCAGAACTGGCGGCTGATATTGCCCGGCTCGGTCCAGGCAAACTTGCGCGGATCGGCGATTTCGAGCACGCGGGACGCAACGCGAAGCACACCGCCCTTTTTGCCTTCCTGCGCCTGCGCGGGCGTGGGGGCGGCAAGACCGAGCAGGCCGTAGGCGGCCGCCGAAGAGGCCCCGAATGTCGAGGCCACCGCGATGAATTCGCGGCGGTCCATCCTGCCGGCGCGGGTCTCCTCGGCCAGCTTTCGCACGACGGGGCGCACGTTTTCCTGTGGTTTTGAGTGGGTCATTTCTTTCCTCCGTGTTGGCCTCTGGCCAGATCGACCGGTGTCGTTTTCAGACAGGTCCTGTCATAGTGTTAGCAGGGTTCGGCCCCTGCACCAGTGATTTTCTCGGCGCGGCGCGATGTCGTTTTTTGACCTTTTCGCATCCGTCCCGCCGTGCAGCCTAGCGCGATTCCCCGGCCCGGATCGCCTGTTTGCGACAAATACCCGTCAATTCGGCTTGAGACGGATGCCGCGCGCGGCTAGATCAACGGCAAAGGAGCCCTGCCCATGAGCGTCAACACCTTCGGTCACCTCTTTCGCTTTACCACATGGGGCGAGAGTCACGGCCCCGCGCTCGGGGCCACGGTGGACGGCTGCCCACCGGGCGTGGCGCTCGACGAGAGCAAGTTGCAACACTGGCTCGACAAGCGCCGCCCGGGGCAGAACAAGAATACCACCCAGCGGCAGGAGGCCGACGCGGTGCGTATCCTGTCGGGCGTCTACGAGGGGCAGACCACCGGCACGCCCATTCAGCTCATGATCGAGAACACCGATCAGCGCTCGCGCGATTACGGCGAGATCGCGAAGACATTCCGCCCGGGCCACGCCGATATCACCTATCACCTGAAATACGGGATACGCGATCCGCGCGGCGGCGGGCGGTCCTCGGCGCGCGAGACGGCGGCGCGGGTGGCAGCCGGCGGCGTGGCGCGCGCGGCACTGGCCATGCTGGTACCGGACCTTCAAATCAAGGGCTACATGGTGGCGATGGGCGAGATGGAGCTCGACCGCAGTCGCTTTGACCGCAACGCCATCGACGGCAACGATTTCTGGCTGCCGGATGCCGGGGCCGCGCCCGAATGGGAGGCATACCTGCAAGACCTGCGCAAGCACCACGATTCGGTCGGTGCCGTGATCGAGGTGGCAGCGTCCGGCGTGCCCGCCGGTCTCGGCGCGCCGGTCTATGCCAAGCTCGACACTGACCTCGCCTCCGCGATGATGTCGATCAACGCCGTCAAGGGCGTCGAGATCGGCGAGGGCATGGCGGCAGCAAGGCTGCGCGGTTCGCAGAACGCTGACGAGATTTTCATGGGCGAGACCGGCCCAGAATTCGCCTCGAATCACGCGGGCGGCATCCTCGGCGGCATCTCGACGGGGCAGGACGTGGTGGTGCGCTTCGCGGTGAAACCCACCTCTTCGATCCTCACGCCGCGCCGCTCGATCACCGTGGAGGGAGACCCCATCGAGGTGGTCACCAAGGGGCGGCACGATCCCTGCGTCGGTATCCGCGCGGTACCCGTGGGCGAGGCGATGATGGCCTGCGTGCTGCTCGATCACCTGCTCTTGCATCGCGGACAGGTGGGCGCGGGGCCACGCGGCACCATCGGCTGACGCCGTTTTCTTAAAAAGAAAACGGTCCGGAATTTTTCAAAAATTCCGGACGCTCAAACCCGGCGTTGCCGCGAAAGCTGCACCGCCAGGATGCCTCCCATGATCACCGCCACGCCGATCAGGTCCTGCGCGCTCAGCGTCTCGCTCAAGATCAGCGCGGCGATGGCCACGCCGAGGAACGGATTGAGGAAATGGAAGGTCGCGGCCTTGGTCGCGCCGATGCGGTTCACGAGCCAGAACCACACCAGCGTCGCCGCAAGGCCCGGCACCAGCGTGGTATAGGCAAAGGCCGCAACCAGCGTCCAGGACCAGTCGATCTCGACCGTCTCGACCACCGACGCCACGATACCGAGCGCGGCGCTGCCCACCAGCATCTGAAGGCCCACCACCATCAGGAAATTGCCCCCCGACGTCGCCCCACGCACCGCCAGCGTGGCGAAGGTGAGCGCGATCACCCCCACGACGCACAGGCTCAGCCCGTAGAGATCGACACCGCCCTGAAGCCGGGCCCCCATGATGATCGTCACCCCGATCACGCCCGCGACAAGGCCAAGCTGTCCGATGAGGCCGATCCGCTCGCTAAAGATCAGCCACCCCGCCAGCCCCACAAGAAGCGGCATGGTCGACGCGATGATCGCGGCGAGGCCCGCCTCGATGGTCTGCATCGCCACGAAATTGAGGCCGAGATAGAGCGCGTTCTGGCAAATGCCGAAGACGATCGTCGCCCGCCATTGCCCACGCGTGAGCCGCCAGCTCTGCCCCAGCGCGAGGGCGATGAGCACGCCGAGAAGCCCCGAGATCAGGAACCGCAGGCTAAGCGCGGTGAGCGGCGGCGCCGCGGCCACGATGATTCGCGCCGAGGTAAAGGCCGAAGACCACATCACCGCAAAGGCCAACCCCATGCCGAGCGCACGCAAATCCATCCCGCAGCCCCTCCCTTTCCGGCTCAGTCAGCCCAGGCGTAATTGAAGCTCACGCTGATGCGGTCGTCCTCGGACATGTTCATGGGCACCTCGTGGCGCAGCCAGCATTTCCATATCGAAACAGGAATTACCACCCCCGGCGAAACTTGCCCGCTAGGCGGCATTATGCCTCTATCGGTCGCGCCAATCTTTCTCTGAACCATTCGCAAAGGCCGTCGAAATCCAGCCTTCCGTCGGCAACAGCAACGACAAGATCGTCGATCGGCTCATCGTCGTCGATCGCCAGAACGTACCCGCTTCTTTCGATCAGGAGTTCCACAAGAAGCCAAGCCGTTCTCTTGTTCCCATCTATGAAACCGTGGTTTGCAACCATGCTCTCAAGCAAGGCTGCCGATTTTCTGTGGATCGGCAGATGATAGCCGGAATAGGGCCTGCTCAGGGCGGAGTCGATCAAGGCAACGCTGCTCACACCCGGGCGGCCACCGTAGGTCAACGCCTCGTCATGCGCGGTGATCGCATCGGCAAGTGTCACCCTGTAATGTCGCCTACCTATCGGCCAGCCGCTTCAGCGCGGATCTGCGCTTCTCCGAAGCTTCCTTGATTGTGGCGACAGTTTTTTCGGTTGCTCTCTGCTTGCCGGAGGACGTGCAAACTTCCACGAATTGCCCGGTCTTGGCATTTCGCGCGATGTAGCCGCCTTTCAGCGTGGACCTTGTCACTTTGGAAGCCATGCCTCTCTCCGATCAACTTCTGTGAATATGGAAGCGATCGCTTGAGTTGACAAGTGACATGACGAGGCCGTTCCGACTGACCGGACCATCGTGCATCCATGCACTTACTGCCACGAATAGTTGAAGCTCACGCTGATGCGGTCATCCTCGGACATGTTCATGGGCACCTCGTGGCGCAGCCACGATTCCCACATGAGCACGTCACCCACCTCCGGGCGCAGGTAGACAAAGCCGCGCATATCCTCGCGCGCGTCCTTGAGGCGCGGCGGGGCGGCCATCATCCGGGCCGATCGCGGATCTTCGAGCTTGAGCGCCGAGGCCCCGCCGGGCATGGCGACATAGGTGGTGCCGGAAATCACCGAATGCGGGTGGATATGGCTGGAATGGGTGCCCCCCTCGGGCAGGATGTTGATCCAGATATCCTCGAGCTTCAGGCTGCGCTCCCCAAGGTCGAATTCCAGATCACGGGCGAAGGCCGTCACATGTGCATCCAGCGCCGTCACCAGGTCGGCGAAGATCGGGAACCGCCACGGCAGGTCGGTGAGCGAGGCATAGGAGGTATAGCCGGGATAGCCCTCGCTCTCGCACCACGATTGCCCGGCCTCGTCATCCTCGGCAATGGAATAGCACGACGCCTCCATCTCCGCGGGGGCGATGGCGGGGCCATGCTCGGCGAGGCGCGCATGGTAAAGGCGGGTCACGAAGAGGGAGCGAATATCGGCCATGCTCGCGTCTTACCGTAGTCAGGGCGACGCGCAAGGGTTTCTCAACGGTTTCACGTCAGGCTAGGGCCATGTTCCAGGTAATGCGTCATATCCTGATTCGGCTGGTGGGGCTCGCGTGTCTGGCCCTCGCCCCCGCCGCTTCCCTGGCCGAGCCGAGCCTTGCCGGGCGCTTTGCCGACCGGGGGCCGATGTTCGGGTCCGGAAATGCGCCGCTCGTCGCGCGGCGCGCCGGGCCGGCGGCCCCACGCGGCAGCCTGTTCGCGGGCAGGGGCGCGGGCGCGCTGATTGGCGGACGACCGGGCCATGATCTCCTCGGTCGATCGGCGACAGGCGGGCCGGGCGCGCCAATGCGCGCGCGGCTGCGTGACCTCATCGCACGGGCCGAGGCGGGACCGGCAGGCTATGACGCCTTGCAGGTCGGGGCGCACCGCCCGCCACCCCGCCGACCGACGCGGATGAGCCTGCGCGAAATCTTCGACTGGATCGACGCCACACCGGGGCAGCACCACGCCATCGGGCGCTACCAGATCATCCCCGCCACCCTGCGGCGGATGGTTGCACGTGCCGGGCTCGACCCCGGCACGCGGTTCGACCCCGCCGTTCAGGATCGGCTGGCCGACCTGCTGCTTGCCGATGCCGGGCTCGACGCGGTGCGCCGGGGCGAGATCACACTCGACACATTCCTGCTCAACCTCGCGAAGATCTGGGCCGGGCTGCCCACCCCCTCGGGACGCAGCTACTATCACGGGGTGGCCGGGAACCGGGCCGTGCTCAGCTATGACAGCTACACAAATGCCGTCGACGAGATCCTCGGCGGATAAGCCTGCGTGCGGCGTTTGGCCCATGCGGCGAGCACGTCTGCCTTCTGAAACGAAAAACCCCGCGCGATCACTTGCGCGGGGCCAATCCGTAGGGTGGGTATCAACCCACCGATCTTACCAGTCCTCGCGGACCACGACGCGGGTCTTGATCGGCAGCTTCATGGCGGCGAGACGCAGGGCCTCGACAGCCACGCCTTCGCTGACGCCGTCGATCTCGAACATCACGCGGCCGGGCTTGACCTTGCAGACCCAGCGATCAACCGAGCCCTTGCCTTTGCCCATGCGGACCTCGATCGGCTTGGCGGTCACCGGCACGTCCGGGAAGATCCGGATCCAGACGCGGCCCTGACGTTTCATGTGGCGCGTCATGGCACGGCGCGCGGCCTCGATCTGGCGCGCGGTGACGCGCTCGGGTTCGGTGGCCTTGAGCCCGTAGGAGCCGAAGTTGAGATCCGAACCGCCCTTGGCATCGCCCTTGATGCGACCCTTGAACTGCTTGCGGAATTTCGTGCGCTTAGGTTGAAGCATCTGTCATTCCTCCTCAGCGACGGCCGCCGGCGCCACGTGGGGCGGGGCCATCCTGCAGTTCCTGGGCCTTGCGATCGCGGGCACTCGGGTCGTGCTCCATGATCTCACCCTTGAATATCCAAACCTTGATACCGATGATTCCGTACGGCGTCGTGGCCTCGACATTGGCGTAGTCGATATCGGCGCGCAGCGTGTGCAGCGGCACCCGCCCCTCGCGATACCATTCGGTCCGCGCGATCTCGGCACCGCCGAGACGGCCAGCGACGTTCACCCGGATGCCGAGCGCGCCCATGCGCATCGCGTTCTGCACCGCGCGCTTCATCGCACGGCGGAACGATACCCGGCGCTCGAGCTGCTGGGCAATGCTGTCACCGACGAGCGCGGCGTCAAGCTCGGGCTTGCGCACCTCGACGATGTTGAGGTGCAGCTCGCTCGCGGTCATCTTCGCCAGCTTGCGGCGCAGCGTCTCGATATCCGCGCCCTTCTTGCCGATGATGACGCCGGGACGCGCGGTGTGGATCGTCACGCGGCACTTCTTGTGCGGGCGCTCGATGATGACGCGGCTGACGCCCGCCTGCTTGCATTCCTGCTTGATGAACTCGCGGATTTTCAGATCCTCGAGCAGCAGATCACCATAGTCCTTGGTGTCGGCATACCAGCGGCTGTCCCAGGTGCGATTGACCTGCAGGCGCATACCGATCGGATTGACTTTGTTACCCATCAGGCTTGCTCCTCGATTTCACGCACCTTGATCGTCAGTTCCGAGAACGGCTTGCGCAGCGCGCCAAACCGGCCGCGCGCCCGCGGACGCCCGCGCTTGAGCACGAGGTTCTTGCCGACCCAGGCTTCGGCGACGATCAGCTCGTCCACGTCCAGCCCGTGATTGTTCTCGGCATTGGCGATCGCCGATTGCAGGCATTTGCGCACGTCCTGCGCAATCCGCTTGTTGGAAAAGGTGAGGTCGGTCAGCGCCTTCTCGACCTTCTTGCCGCGGATCATCGCCGCGACGAGGTTGAGCTTCTGCGGGCTGGTGCGCAGCATCCGCAGCTTGGCCATTGCCTCGTTATCCGCCACGCGGCGGGGATTTTTATCCTTGCCCATGGCTTATTTCCTCTTCGCTTTCTTGTCCGCCGCGTGCCCGTAATAGGTGCGGGTCGGCGAGTATTCACCGAATTTCTGACCGATCATGTCCTCGCTGACGTTCACCGGCACGTGCTTGTGCCCGTTGTAGACGCCAAAGGTGAGGCCCACGAATTGCGGCAGGATGGTCGAGCGGCGCGACCAGATCTTGATGACTTCGTTGCGCCCCGATTCGCGTGCTGCCTCGGCCTTTTTCAGGACGTAGGCATCGACGAAGGGGCCTTTCCATACAGAGCGGCTCATGTGTTAACGGCCCTTCTTCTTGGCATGACGCGAGCGCAGGATGAGCTTTTGCGACGCCTTGTTCTTGTTGCGGGTGCGCATCCCCTTGGTGGGCTTGCCCCAGGGCGTGACCGGGTGGCGGCCGCCCGAGGTGCGGCCTTCGCCGCCGCCGTGGGGGTGGTCGATCGGGTTCATGACGACGCCACGCACCGAGGGACGCTTGCCATAGTGGCGCATCCGGCCCGCCTTGCCGTAGTTCTGGTTGCTGTTGTCGGGGTTGCTGACGGCACCGACGGTCGCCATGCACTCCTGACGCACGAGACGCAGCTCGCCCGAGCTGAGCCGGATCTGCGCATAGCCGCCATCGCGGCCCACGAATTGCGCATATGTGCCCGCGGCACGCGCGATCTGACCGCCCTTGCCGGGCTTGAGCTCGATGTTGTGGACGATCGTGCCGATCGGCATGCCCGAGAACGGCATCGCGTTGCCGGGCTTGATGTCGGCCTTGGCCGAGGCCACGACGCTATCGCCAACGGCGAGGCGCTGCGGTGCGAGGATATAGGCCTGCTCGCCATCTTCATACTTGATCAGCGCGATGAAGGCGGTCCGGTTCGGATCGTATTCGATCCGCTCGACGGTCGCCGCCACATCGAACTTGGTGCGCTTGAAATCGACGATCCGGTAGAGGCGTTTCGCCCCGCCCCCGCGACGACGCGAGGTAATCCGCCCGGTGTTGTTGCGGCCACCCGACTTCGTCAGACCCTCGGTGAGGGATTTGACGGGACGGCCCTTGAACAGCTCCGAACGGTCGATCAGCACCAGCCCGCGCTGGCCCGGCGTCGTCGGCTTGTACGACTTGAGTGCCATGCTTTCTGTCTTCCGTTTGCAAACGCGCGCCCGAAGGCCCGCTATGTAGGGTGGGGGTTTAACCCACCATGGTTGTAGGCCCCCGAAGGTGCCCGGCTTGCGGGATGACGGGAGCGTGCCCCTTCATCTCCTGAAAAACACGCAGCCCCGGACAAAGCCGGGGCGGCGCGGATGAGGCCTCTTATTAGAGACCCGTTGTCACGTCAATGGTGCTGCCCTCTTCGAGCGTCACATAGGCTTTCTTGACGTCCTTGCGGGTGCCCTTGACCCCGCGGAAACGCTTTTCCTTGCCCTTGGTGATGGTGGTGTTCACCGCCTTCACCTTGACGCCAAAGAGCGCCTCGACGGCCTCCTTGATCTGGGGCTTGTTGGCATCGACGGCCACCTCGAAGACGACCGCGCCGCTCTCGGACGCCATCGTCGCCTTCTCGGTGATGACCGGCTTGCGGATCACGTCGTAATGTTCTGCCTTGGCACTCATTTCAGTCGAGCCTCCAGTGCTTCGACACCCGCCTTGGTGATCACCAGGGTGTCACGCTTGAGGATGTCATAGACATTCGCACCCATGCTGGGCAGCACATCGAGACCCTCGATATTGGCCGCCGCGCGGGCGAATTCGGCGTTGACCTGCGCGCCGTCGATGACCAGCGCACGCTTCCAGCCCAGATCCTTGACCTGCTTTGCAAGCGTCTTGGTCTTGCCGTCGCTGGCCGCATCCTCGATCACCACGAGCTCGCCGGCCTGCGCCTTGGCGCTGAGGGCGTGCTTGAGGCCAAGCTGGCGCACCTTCTTGGGCAGATCATGCGCGTGGCTGCGCGGGGTCGGACCCTTGTAGATACCACCCTTGCGGAAGATCGGTGCGTTGCGATCACCGTGGCGCGCACCGCCGGTGCCCTTCTGGCGATAGATCTTCTTGGTGGAATAGCTGGTTTCCGACCGGGTCTTGACCTTGTGGGTCCCGGCCTGCGCCTTGTTACGCTGCCAGCGGACAACACGGTGCAGGATATCGGCGCGGGGGTCCAGGCCGAAGACGTCTTCGCCCAGATCGACCGACCCGGCCTTGCCGCCGTCCAGTTTGATCACGTCGAGTTTCATTCCTCGCTGTCCTTCTTCTCGGCCTCGATTTCGGCCTCGGCTTCCTTGAGCGCGGCCTCCTCGGCGGCGGCCTGCTCCTCGGCGAGACGCTTGGCTTCGGCTTCTTCCTCGGCCGCGGCAGCGGCGGCGGCTTCTTCCGCGGCGCGTGCCGCCTCTTCCGCCGCCGATCTCAGCGCGGCGGGGAGGATGGCATTCTCGGGAAACGGCTTCTTCACCGCGTCCTTGATCGTCACCCAGCCACCTTTCGATCCCGGGACGGCGCCCTTGATCATGATGAGGCCGCGATCCGCATCGGTACGCACCACCTGCAGGTTCTGCGTGGTGACGCGGACGGCACCCATGTGGCCGGCCATCTTCTTGCCCTTGAACACCTTGCCGGGGTCCTGGCACTGGCCGGTAGAGCCGTGCGAGCGGTGACTGATCGAGACACCGTGGCTGGCGCGCAGGCCGCCGAAATTGTGCCGCTTCATCGCCCCGGCAAAGCCCTTGCCGATGGAGGTGCCAGACACGTCGACGAACTGCCCCTCGAAGTAATGGTCGGCGGTGATTTCCTCACCGACGGCGATCAGGTTCTCGGGCGCCACGCGGAATTCCGCGACGCGCCGCTTGGGCTCGACCTTGGCGGCGGCGAAATGGCCGCGCATGGCCTGGCTCGTGCGCTTGGCCTTCGCCGTGCCGGCGCCGAGCTGCACGGCCGAATAGCCGTGTTGCTCAGGGGTGCGCTGTGCCACCACCTGAAGCTTGTCGAGTTGAAGAACGGTCACAGGAACCTGCTTGCCGTCTTCCATGAACAGCCGGGTCATCCCGACCTTCTTCGCGATCACACCAGAGCGCAACATCACCTTGCCCTCCTCAAACCGAAATCTGCACGTCCACGCCCGCGGCGAGGTCGAGCTTCATCAGCGCGTCCACGGTCTGCGGGGTGGGATCGACGATGTCGAGAAGCCGCTTGTGGGTGCGGATCTCGAACTGGTCGCGGGATTTCTTGTTCACGTGGGGGCCACGAAGAACGGTGTATTTCTCGATCTTGTTCGGCAAGGGGATCGGCCCGCGCACCTGCGCGCCGGTCCGCTTGGCGGTGTTGACGATTTCCTGCGTGCTGGCATCCAGAACGCGGTAATCGAACGCCTTGAGCCGAATGCGAATGTTTTGGCCTTGCATTGGTCTAGCCTTTCGCGGCTTTGGAGTTGATAGGAGGAAGGCCGGACCACCCGGCCTCCCTCGTCGAACCCTGGGGTAGATTACTCGATGATCTTGCTGACGACGCCGGCGCCGACGGTGCGGCCGCCTTCGCGGATGGCGAAGCGCAGGCCGTCTTCCATGGCGATGGGGGCGATCAGCTCGACAGCGAATTTCAGGTTGTCACC